>NZ_JAAHGU010000051.1:0-43538 GCF_010692685.1 Okeania sp. SIO2F5
ACGCATCCTTAAAACTTTAACCTTTAGCGATCGCCTAATTTATGAAAAATACAGCTCATACAGTTACTTTTATGTTACATTATCAATATTTATGTAATATGTAAAGATGCCAGCGCTCATTGCTATAGTTATGACGATTGAAGATTTTTTTTATGTCCAATTAAACGGATTTGATATAAATAGATCATTCCCACTCCAGGGTGCGATCGCCACCCCTGCTCCTTGTGCAGCAGTCTTTTCCTTGCGACTATGAACCAAAATCCAATTGAAATAACTAACCACTAACCTTACCGTTATCTCAGTTTGTTCCCAGACTTTCCCAAATTTATTCTGGGGTGCGATGCCATCGACCTGTTTGCTGGCGGAAAATTCCATTGGTTCTCTCTAACTGCTGCGTTTGCTCCTTGCCTATAATATTATTTACCTCTGGAGGGAGAACTCGCTCAGATCCTCCCCAGTCATCCCTATGCCATTGTTTACAGTCTGTTTTACCTTCCGTGTTAACGATAACTTCTTCTATGAACTTGTCTGTATGTTTACCAACTCTTGCTGTGAGAATTAGCCCACTTGATCAGGCTTGGGTCATACCAATCCCACAGTCACCTTCTATCAATTCATTTGTCTGACAGTTTTTTTGTGTCTTGAGTGCGTCTTACATTCTGGGGAGACCCCACCAATTAGCACTCGCTTTTTTTGAACAAATCACCAAAACTCATCACTACTAATCTGTGAGGTTTGGATATTTTCTACATTGGCATTATGAATCATCTGTCCTTTTTGAGAGGCTGCTCTCACCACACTGACTACTGTATTATAGGCCAGATTCACGCTCTCGACTAATTCCTCTTAAACTACTACCCTCGACATAAGCTTGCAAAACCATCCGCATTTGTTCAGGCTGAACCTGTCTACGATAGTATAGAGTGTAGAAGGTGTAACTGTTTGCGCAACATTCCGAAGGAAAAGTTTGCAAGCATTCAGGACAATAATATCGTTGACTTCCTTTGCTCGTCTTTCCATGATACCCGAGTTTTGTGATGGCCACATAGAGGATATTCCATAAGAATTAAAAGTATTAAGGGACAATAGTTATATGACCATTCCCACACTTTCGCACAGGCACAACCATTAAATCTTTGTCATAACCAAAACCCTGTAGGGGCGTTAGCGGAATGAAAACCGCTGTAAGTCCCACTAAATATACTACCAGACATGATATGATTACTGATTGTAAGCTGGAAACTTACAAAGTACAATTCTAGTTCATTCCTCTATAGAGGTGATTTGGCGTTGGCGTAGCAAGTGTGGCAGCTATATCGCCACCTTCATCCAAGCCGCACAATAGAGTAACTTGAGCCTAACTAACCAGTGCTTGTAAAGCCTCCCTGAGTTCATTAACCGTCGTAGTTGCAGTGCCAAATATACGCACCACCAGACTAGCAGCCAAATTTCCTAAAACAGAAGCCTCCCAACTAGAAGCACCCATACTCAAAGCCAAAGTCAAAGCAGCAACAACCGTATCACCAGCACCAGTAACATCAAAAACATCTGTCCGGTTAAAAGCTGGAATATGCCAACAATAAATCGGAGTATCACCAGTACCAGAAAGAATAAAAGAAGGTGAGGGATAATTAGAAGTATTTACGCGATCAAACAAACTCATCCCCTCCTCGCCACGAGTAATCAAAACTTGCTCTGCATCTGTTAACCTTAATAAGTCAGATCCTGCCTGATATAGAGTATCAGAATTAGTAATAGCATATCCTACTGCTTTCTCCGCTTCAGGAAGATTAGGAGTAAATATAGTAGCACCCTTGTAACGTTGTAAATCTTTCTGAGTATCTACTATAGTTCTTTGTGGATGAGATATAGCCGCCTCTATAACTGGTGTCGTCAAAACACCATCTCCATAGTCTGAGCAAATTACTGCATCTACCGTAGCAACTTGTCGTTGAATATACTCTGCCAATTGCAATTGCAAATCAACTTCTGGCAGATCGTCAGATTTTCGATCTACCCTAACAATTTGTTGAGTTACAGACTGACGAGCATGACCAGAAATTCTAGTTTTAGTTACCGTCGGGCGGTTTGGATCGACTAAAATTCCACTAGTATCAACTCTAGCTGTTTCAAAAATATGACGCAGTGCTTTACCTTGCTCATCTTTTCCTAACAAACCTACAACCTTAACTTTAGCGCCCAACTTAGCAAAATTATAAACCGCATTAGCTCCCCCACCAGGTACTTGCTCCGTAGTTTCGTGACGCAGAATTAATACTGGTGCTTCACGAGAAACCCGCTCTACCTGACCAGTCATAAATTCATCCAGGGTTAAATCTCCCACCACTAAAACCTCAACTTGAGAAAAACCTGCGAGTAAATCAAGTAGTCTAGGTGTAGCAGCTTTTAGTTGAGTAAGAAATTCTGAATCTAATACCATAATTTGTTTTTCTTTGAGTCAAACAGTTATACCATTTTGATAAATGTTTGCTACAAATACTTAAGGTGTTTTTAGTAGTCAGTTAGGGGAACCGTCGGATTGGCGACGTACAGTAGCCAGTAGTCAGGAGGAATCAAATCTTTTCTTTTAGTCAAAATATATATTAAAATAATTTAGGAGTATAGCGCGTGTTGTATTTATAACATTCTTTTTTCAAACTGGTATTTGGGGAGAAAAAATTAGTCAAATTATTGAAGTACAGACCAATAAATATCTCTAGAAAAGAGAGAGTAGGGAGTAGGGGGAAATAATTGATAATTTCTGTGCATTGAAGAAGGAGACAGGAGACAGGAGACAGGAGACAGGAGACAGGAGGAAAATTACATGGGGATAGTCAACGACCTGCCGCTCCGCGTCTACGCTCCCCCAAGTAATGCGTGAACACCCTGTAGACGGTGGGGTATTAAACCCACAAAGAAAATGATAATTGACTTTATTTTTGATTATCGGATATGTCTAATAGACTTGTCGCTTTATAACTTAAAAAATCCCCAAAAACCTTGTTCTGTAAGGATTCTAGAACTTAGAAATTAAAAATGCTGAGAATTATTGCTCTGTCTAGGTTGGAGCGATTTTTTCCCTCTATTTAGCGATAACTCTAATGTTAATAAATTATATCAAGTCCGTTTAATTGCACATAGATCCAATTTATACCCATAGAGAATAGGGAATAGTAAAATTTCTAGCAATACTAAACGTTTCAGGGTTTAGCATCCTTGTACTGGCCTTAGCGGAAGCTCTGCCCCAGTAAACGGCCGTTTGCCTCTGCTGACTACTGACTACTAAATTGAAGTGAGGTTGTTTAACCGGATTTTATATTATCCCCAGAATATATCAATATTCCAGGGGAAAAAAATATCAGAATAATCAATAACCAATTTTTAATGACTGATTTTACTACTTCAACTTTTGTTTGATAATAGTCACAAGTTGAGCCATTTGTTTTTTCAACGCTGCAATTTCAGCTTGCATTTTCTTAACTTGAGCTTGCAACGCTTGAATATCGCCAGAACTTCCCCCCAAAGCAGCAACTTCCATTTGCTCACTCGGGCGTTTTTTGGCCAAATCAAAGGCAGACTTAATAGCTGCAGTTAGCTCTTTTTTCTCAAAAGGTTTTTCTAAAAAAGCAAAAAAATGTTTCTCAAAAGGTTCAGGAATTTTATCTGTCACCTCTTCTTTACGGCCTGACATTAATACCAATGGAATCTTCTTTAGCTGAGATTGGGATTGAATTTTTTGGAACACTTCCCAACCAGTAACTTTTGGTAGTAGAAAGTCCAACATAATTAAATTCGGACGTTCCTTAATAATAAATTTCAGTCCCTCTTGGCCATCCTTTGCCTCTATAACATTAAAGTTTCCTTGGGGAAGCATTTCTTTGACTCTTACCCTAATAACTTTACTATCATCAATAACTAAAATTTTGTGTCCTGCCACGACTAGCTCCTCCAGTTATCAGTTAGTGTTTCAAATTAATCTTATCTATATTCCTGTAATCAGCCATCAAGATTGCTAAATCATGGCTTCTACATTGATCTGTTAAGTTTTAGACGGCATTTTCCTCGACATTTATGGACAACTGTGGACAAAATGTATAGGTATAACCATCTTTATTTATGTATAACTTTTAATTTACTTACATGAACACTTTTTGCTTTCTGTCCTGGCACTGTGAAGTTCAAACTATTTAATTTTGAGCGAGGATTAACTCTACCTACTTCCCCTGTTTCAATATTCAATGCGCTAGTCTCCACTATTCCAACCTTTGATTGGTTTTTAGTGGGTTATACCTTATGGGGTATCCATATTTATTTACCGCTGCTTTCTGTCTACCTCCTTGGCCTTTGCAGATAGCAGCTAAATCTTGGGTAGTATGGAATTTTAACTGATTAACTTCACCTACACAAGCTGCATCTATGCAGTGTGCTTTTGGCAACTTCTGTTTTCTGCGGTTAAATTTTGTCTGTCCTCCACTACCTGTAGTTACTTCACTACCTGTAGTCTTTAAGGCATTGAACAACTCCCACCTAGTAGAATTAACTGCTGCTGCATCTTTGTAAAGGTGATCTAGCTTGGGGTTTGTATTCGCTTTAATAATTCTGGTTTTCCAGATCAGAATTCTTTGACATCTTGATTACTTTTAACCTGATTGCATTTAGTACAGGCAAAAGTTAAGTTAGATACTCGGTCTGAACCTCCTTTATACTTGGGGTAGATATGTTCAACCTCTAGGGATGTATTAGTTTTGCCACAATCAGCACATTGACGACCCCATTTTTCTCACAAATCAAATATTCTCTCAATTCATATCCTGCTAATTCACCCTTTAGTATTAGACATTCTGGTATTTATTCCTTTTCAGTAAAGTGTTCCTCGATCATGTTGGCCAGGCTTGTTCATGCTTTAAACACGCTTCGGTACAAAACCTACTCCCGATTGGCGCTATTAAACTCTGTCCTTAATTTAGAGCGACCAACATATATGCTGGAATTCACATATTGTGGTCGTGACCTGCCAACGTAGTCAGTACTGACTTAATCTGCAACCTTTGATAGACAACCTTAGAAATGTCTAGGATTGGCTAGGTTTTTCAAAGGTGTTCTAATATAAAAGCGCACAAAAATTTTTAATTTTTTATGGCTACAAAAAATGGTCGGTCAATATCAACTCAGGTCAACACTGCTGGGATGAAAGGCCAAATTCAGAGTATGCCAAAGTGGCTGCGTCCTTCTTTGGGAAAAGCTAGTGATATTTCTACTGTACAGAAAATTATAAAGCAGCGTCAGCTCCATACCATCTGTGAAGAAGGTCGCTGTCCTAACCGAGGCGAATGTTATGCCCAGAAAACAGCTACTTTTTTATTGATGGGTCCTACTTGTACGCGGTCTTGTGCTTTTTGTCAAGTGGATAAGGGTCATGCTCCGATGCCCTTAGACCCGGAGGAACCACAAAAAGTAGCTGAGGCTGTAGGATTGTTAGGTTTGGAGTATGTGGTATTGACTTCTGTTGCTAGGGATGATTTGCCAGATGGTGGTGCTAGTTGGTTTGTCGCAACAATGACAGCTATTAGACAACGGAACCCAGGGGCGAAAATAGAGGTTTTGACGGCTGATTTTTGGGGTGGTCAAGGTGGACTTGGGGTTGAGAAGTTATCTGTTTCTTTAGCTGAAAAGCAAAAGCAACGGATCAAGATAGTTATAGATGCTGAACCTGCTTGCTATAACCATAATATTGAAACAGTACGACGCTTACAAGGCCCTGTGCGCCGTGGGGCAAAATATGAGCGATCGCTTGATGTATTACGGATTGTTAAGGAGTTAAACTCTAA
This sequence comes from Okeania sp. SIO2F5, assembly GCF_010692685.1. NCBI lineage: Bacteria > Bacillati > Cyanobacteriota > Cyanophyceae > Oscillatoriales > Microcoleaceae > Okeania > Okeania sp. SIO2F5. The sequence goes on from NZ_JAAHGU010000051.1 coordinate 5,829, forward strand.
TATTCCTACTAAGTCAGGTCTAATGTTGGGACATGGAGAAACGAAAACTGAAATAGTTGAGGCCATGGCAGATTTGAGAAGAGTAGGATGCGATCGCATTACTTTAGGCCAATATATGCGTCCTTCTCTAGCCCATTTGCCCGTACAAAAATATTGGACACCAGAAGAGTTTGAGGAGCTTGGAGCGATCGCCCAACAAATGGGCTTTTCTCATGTGCGTTCTGGCCCTCTAGTGCGTAGTTCTTATCATGCTGGAGAAAGTGTTTAAGTCAAGAAGGGAAAAGAAAACAAATAAATTCCTAATCTTTAAATGTTTGTATGATATTGAATCAATTGTATGATAGGATTTTCTTGATCCCAAAAAAATGCGGTGGGTCTCATCGTCTCTGTCTGCAGAGGGTTAAGTGGTTGCACTCCCTGTGTTCGCGCAGCGTTGCGCCAGCAAAACAGAAAGCCCTATCCATGAGGTTGGGAAGCCCACATCATCATCTTTGATTTGATGTAGGAGAACGTCACTATAAAAATGGAGAATAAATTTAGATGAAATATTCTTTTCGTGCAGGTTGGGCTTTATTATTATTGGCTATCAACTTTGTTGTTGCGGGCTACTATTTCGGCGCTATCCAGTAGTCTTCAGACCTTTCCTTAGCAAATCTGTGCCACTCTTAGGATACTATATTCTTTAAGAGTGGCACTTTAATGAAGTCAGAAGTCAGAAGTTAGAAGTTAGAAGTTAGAAGTTATTTTTGTAACGGGGATTTTGAGTAACTCTCTAAAAATATTTCGCCAGTCAAGGCGGGGTTACGCGACCCAATTATTTTGATAACGATATATTTACCTAATCTATTTCAAGAAGCACATCCTCAAAATCAAAAAATCATAACTCTATCCACAAGATTTATCTCGCCACTCAATCTCTAATAAACTTAATAACCTTTCGTCTCCTTTGATCTTAGCTATTGAACGTTGCCATTGTAATATATCGCATATATTTGTTCTATTTACCTGAGCTATCTTTTTTGGCTCAACCTGTTTCTCTTTTACTATTTGAGCAACATTAATAGTTTGTTTTTCCTGAGCTAACTCATCATCTCTAGCGCAGAACAGCTTTTTAGAAGGATGCTGAGGTATGGGAATATGTTTAACGTAAGGATAAGTCCATCCTTGGTCTCTATGTTGTCCCCTGTATTCCTCCACTGCTTCCCCCATCATCATATTAATAGTAGGAAGTTCTTGTCGATTACGCTGATAGTCATTATTTAGTTTCATCTAATCATACAATTTTATATTTTTTTCTGTATCTATTTTTACATTTTACTCAAAAACTAGAATGTTTTTGACAAAAATTTACCTAAATGTTGCTAGAAAGCCTGGGCTAAAAGAAGTGAATATAGAGTGATGATGAATCAAATACTGGGAAAAATATTTCCCACTGTTGCCTCACAGGACTGCGCGTTTCCTCTCTTGGTGGACATTCCCATGGTGCTCCCTTCAGGACCGTAGTGAACCGACACACTTTAAATGGTGCATTAGACGGGGAGTGTGGGGAGTGTGGGGAGGGTGGGGAGAAAAAGACATCTATAGAATAGAATACAAAAATTTATTGCACAGTTTTAGCTGTGTCAGTCCAGTAGGGACAGGAAACCTTTCCCTATGGGAGACTACAGGTTTTGCCCCACAATATGTTGACCGAATAATTAAGGTTTAAAGCCTCTCTCTCCTTTAAAGGAGAAACAAGCGGTAGAGGAATGGCGAGGAGACCTCGCCAATCGACCAAGAGAGAAAAAATTTTTATTATTACTCAATCCTCTTCTTTTCAAGGAGAGGTAATTGTTAATTATTAATTATTATTGTTGAAGAACTAGACAGTGCAAAGTTCTGGGAATAACTATTGCTAGCTAAGGCTTTCAGGGATTTCAAGGTTAGAAAATCTCAATTCACTAATATAGGTTCTGTAAGCCTTTTCCAATAATACTTTTAGTCTTGAAAGTAAATTGTTTTTCAGAAGAACTTTGTACTCTCCAGATTCCGTATCAAAAAAGTGAAGCTTTGCCTTAGCAAAACTTTGGGTTCCGACAGCTTGCGTCTGTGGTGTCCTTCAGGGTCGCACCGCTGTTCCCTATTTTCTGGAGATGTCTATTCTTAAAAATAGTGACAGAGATAACTGACAAATAACAACAAGTAGTGTTAAAAAACAATTTTTCTGACAAAATTCCTCTTGAATTCTGACTACTGTACCTTGGGAATTTGACGGTTGCCAGACATACTTCATTAGACTCTATATATTGAGCTTTTCTATTCTCTAATATTGAAAAGATTATTGTCCATAATTTATGCCAATAATGGGCAATTATCATTGATTTGTTTGTGTAAAAAATTAGCTTACTATTATATGTTGACAAAATAGCCAAGTATTATTTAAGATAGAATTACAGACACATAAATAAACAAATACGGCCAAAAAAAATATATATAAATTTAAGGTAGATTTTATGAAAAGAATCATCAGAAATCAATCTACTGCTGCTCATCCATTGGGTAGATTTGTAACTAGAGACGCATTAGCATTTCATTTGGGAATTAAATCAGATAATATCTACAAAATAAACTGTTGGAAATATGTAATTCATGTTGTAGGAAAAGGTAAAAGTAGGTTTGTAAGTTATGCCGATATGCCACCAATTTTGGGGGTAGAACCACCAAATAAATCAGATTTTACTAAATGGAGAAAGCGAATCAAGGCTAGAAAACAAAAGTATGTTCCTAAATTTTGGGCACAATTTTATGTTGATAAAATTCAGAAATCTAATTCAATTCAAAGATTACATAGTTGGGAAAATTTAGTTAAACAATGTAAGTCATTAATATCATTAGAAGGAGTAAAAAAAATAGACAGTGCTTTGATTAAAGAAAAGTCTAAATTAGAAAAAGTAATTTATCATAGTTTTTCAAAATAACTATGTAAAAATATTGATTAATATCTCACTATTGTTAGAATTTAGTAAGAGATAAATTGTATTTATTTTAGTAGTATGACTTAAAAGTAAGATGGTGATCGCACAAATATTAAATTCTATCAAAATTAAATTCTATCAAAAATTGTTTTTGTAACGGGGATTTGAGCAAGCCTCCAAAAACATTTCGTTTTAAAAGCCTAACGGCAGTTATATCCTACTAGATATGGTAGTTCTACGTAAGTTCTGTGAGTGCTAATAGACATTTGTTCAATAATTGATAATTGATAATTACCTCTCCCTAAAAGCTATCCCTTATAAGGAACTCCTGAAAACCTTGTGGGAAGCAGGGGAGAAAGGAGAAAGAATCATAGTAAATAGGAAAAACTACTTAAGTTATCGAAAAAAATGTACTTTTTAATACACTTTTTCTCTGACAAAAACCTTTGAAAAACTTATACATAACTTGTCTATTTTGTCAATTTTTATGTTAAGAAAGGTGTTTATAAAGCATAGCCCTAAAAGGAAAAGGAAGAGGATTTAATAAAAAGAAAATATTTTCTCTCTTGGTCGATTGGATATGGCGAGGAGACTTCGCCATCCCTCGACCGCTTGTTTCTCCTTCAAAGGAGAGGCTTTAAAGCTTAATTATTCGGTAAAAATCAAAAATCAAATCAATTATTTCTCCCTGTTGCCTGTTGCCTCTTTTCTGGAGATGTCTAATAGTTGCCATTAAGGCAACATTGACTCCCAAGATTGACCAAATTGCTTCACAATAAAAAGTACATATAGTCAAGGAATAAGGAGTAGACCATGCGACTACTACACACCATGCTGCGAGTCAAGAACCTAGAAGAATCCCTGAAATTCTACTGCGATGTCCTCGGCATGAAACTATTGCGCCAAAAAGACTATCCAGGTGGTGAATTTACTCTAGCCTTTGTTGGTTATGGCGATGAGTCAGACCACACGGTACTCGAATTAACATATAACTGGGGCAAAGACCAATACGACTTGGGCGATGCTTATGGCCATATTGCTTTGGGTGTTGATGATATTTATCGCACTTGCGAACAAATAAAAGCACAGGGAGGAAAAGTGACCAGAGAACCAGGGCCAATGAAACATGGTTCCACAGTTATTGCCTTCATTGAAGACCCAAATGGCTATAAAGTAGAACTAATTCAATTAAGCTCTCGTAGTAGCAATTCAGAAAAAGAAGTTGCAGCTAGCGCTAATTGAAGAAGGCAGAAGGCAGAAGGGAAAATTGTATGGGGATAGTTAACTATCGGCCACTCGGTGTCTTATGACCCTAAACAATTTTCAGCACTGCAAGTGACAAAAAAATAAGGTCAATAGCCTCCCCTTGGCTGCACCGCGAGCTACCGCTTTACAAGGGGATGAAAAAAAAATCAAGTTCAATATTTCAAGCCTCTGACTTTAACTAGAGGTACTGATAACTTATAACTGAAATGACGGTGGGGTATTAAACCCGCTACAGAAAAGATAAATAATTTCAGGAAGAAGGGGGATAGAAAAAGATAATCAGCTAATTAGTAAATACCTGAAAGTTAAAGGTGTATTTCCAATAGAGTTTAAACCAGAAAACCTCAGAGTCAATCTATGATAGCTTTAGACCCTGGTGTTCGCAGTTTTTTAACGGGAACAGAATCCAGGGTGTTTCAACCCCTGGAGATATCAACTACCCTATAAATAGTTTTATAGGAAAAAATTTAAAATAGTCCAAATGCAGCCAACCGACCCAAGCAAATTTACAGAACAAGCCTGGGATGCTATAGTAAAATCCCAGGACGTTGCCCGACGTTACCAAAACCAACAACTAGAAGTAGAACATCTAATCATTGCTCTTTTAGAACAACAGGGGACAGCCAACAAAATTTTAAACCGCGTTGGTATAGAACCAGAAAATCTCCTCCAACAAATAGATTCTTTCGCCAAACGCCAACCCAAAGTTGGTAGTATCGAACATCTCTATCTAGGGCGCAGTCTGGAAATTTTTCTAGACCTCGCTGATGAAGCTAGAGAAAAATGGGAAGACAAATTTATTGCCGTCGAACATCTCCTACTCGCTTTTTACCAAGACAAACGCCTCGGCAATAAACTCCTCGGTGGAGGTACTCCCCAACTACCAACTCGCCCTGGTTTTGAGCGCCCCCAAACCTCACCCAAAGTTGAATTTGAACAACTAGAAGCAGCAATTAAAGCAGTTCGTGGTAGTACCAAAGTCGAAGACCAAAACCCAGAAGCTAGTTATGATGCTTTGGCAAAATATGGGCGCGACTTGACAGAGTTAGCTAAAGCAGGCAAACTTGACCCTGTTATTGGTAGAGATGAAGAAATTAGGCGCGTGGTTAGTTGTTTATCCCGTCGGACAAAAAATAATCCTGTACTTATTGGAGAACCAGGAGTTGGAAAAACAGCGATCGCTGAAGGTTTAGCCCAACGTATTGTTAATGGGGATGTGCCAGAGTCTCTGAAAGAAAGGCAACTTATTAGTCTTGATATGGGTAGTCTTATTGCGGGGGCAAAGTTTAGAGGAGAATTTGAGGAACGTCTCAGATCGGTTTTGCGAGAAGTAACTAACTCTGACGGTCAAATTGTTCTATTTATCGACGAACTACATACTGTTGTTGGAGCAGGTTCTAGTGGTGGAACAGGTTCGGGTGTAGATGCAGGTAACCTCCTCAAACCAATGCTTGCTCGTGGAGAATTACGTTGTATTGGTGCAACAACTATTGATGAATATCGCAAACATATAGAAAAAGATGCTGCCCTCGAACGTCGGTTTCAAAAAGTAGAGGTTGGTCAACCAAGTGTAGAGGATACTATTTCTATTTTACGGGGGTTGAAAGACCGCTACGAAACTCACCATGGTGTAAAAATTACTGATGCTGCTTTGGTAGCTGCTGCAACTCTTTCTAACCGTTATATTTCTGACCGCTTTTTGCCAGATAAGGCGATCGACTTGGTAGATGAAGCTGCTGCTCAACTCAAAATGGAAATTACTTCTAAACCTGAAGAACTAGAAGCTATTGACAGACGCATTATGCAGTTGGAAATGGAGAAACTTTCTATCGAGGGAGAGTTGCAAAGCAGCAAAAAAGATCAAAATTCTGAACCTACCCCACCTGCGAAAGTCTCTCCAGCATTGCAACGCATTACAAATGAAATTAATGTTTTGAAGCAAAAGCAGGAAAAATTTTCCTCTAAATGGTCTGGGGAAAAAGAATTATTAAATACAATTAATTCCCTGAAAGCAGAAGAGGATAAATTAAAAGTACAAATAGAACAAGCAGAACGAGCTTATGACCTGAATACCGCAGCTCAATTAAAATATGGCCAACTCGAAACTGTACATCGCGATCGCGAAGCTAAGGAAGCAGAATTATTAAAAGTTCAAGCTCAAGGTTCGTCTCTTCTCCGGGAACAAGTTACGGATGCTGATATTGCCACTATCGTTGCTAAGTGGACTGGTATTCCAGTAAATCGTTTGTTGGAGTCGGAACGCCAGAAGTTACTACAATTGGAAAAACATTTACATCAACGGGTAATTGGTCAGTCGGAAGCGGTGGAAGCTGTGGCGGCAGCTATTAGACGTGCTAGAGCAGGGATGAAAGACCCAGGGCGGCCTATTGGTTCCTTTATGTTTCTCGGTCCTACTGGAGTTGGTAAAACAGAATTGGCACGAGCTTTGGCACAGTTTTTATTTGACCGGGATGATGCTTTGGTGCGGATTGATATGTCGGAGTATATGGAAAAACACGCGGTTTCTAGGTTAGTAGGGGCACCGCCTGGATATGTTGGTTATGACCAAGGGGGTCAGTTATCGGAGGCAGTGAGGCGACATCCTTATTCTGTGCTGCTGTTTGATGAAGTGGAGAAGGCTCACCCGGATGTATTTAATATATTGTTGCAGGTATTGGATGATGGCAGGATTACTGATTCTCAGGGGCGGGTAGTTGATTTTAGTAATACTGTAATTGTAATGACGAGTAATATTGGTGGTGAGTATATTTTGGATGTGGCGGGGGATGACTCTAAGTATGAGGAGATGTATAAACGGGTGATGGGGGGGTTGCGAAAACATTTCCGACCGGAGTTTTTAAACAGGGTGGATGAGATTATATTGTTCCATACTTTAAGGAAGAGTGAATTACGGCAAATTGTGGAGATTCAAGTGAAGAGAATTGAAAGGTTATTAGGGGAACAAAAGATTAGTTTGAAATTAACTCCTGCGACTTTAGACCACATTGCTGAAGTGGGATATGACCCAGTTTATGGAGCGCGACCTTTGAAACGAGCAATTCAAAAAGAATTAGAAAATCCTCTGGCAAATTTGATTTTAGAGAATAAGTTTGTTGGTGGAGATGTTGTGGTAATTGATTGTGTAGATGGTGGTTTAGTGTTTGGGAAAAAAGAGGAGTTGGAATTGGTGAAAAGTTAAATAATTAGGGTTTGCTGAAAAAGTCTTTTAGTAGGAGTAGGAGACAGGAGACAGGAGACAGGAGACAGGAGACAGGAGGAACGGGGAATTTAGAGGAGGTAGAAGAAAGAATTTTCATTAATGGATAATGGATAATGGATAATTGATAATTACCTCTGGTTAAAACCGAGAGGATTGAAGATAAGGAGATATTATTTCTTTTCTCTTGGTCGATTGGATATGGCGAGGAGACCCGCTCCGAAGATCGCCATCCCTCGACCGCTTTTTCCCCTTAAAAGGGGAGGCTTTAAACCAGAATTATTTAATTATTAATAATTAATCATTAATAATTCGGTAAGAATGATTTTTCTGCCCAACTATGCGCCTAAAATACGCTCCTTTTTGAGCATTTTAGACTGAAACAGGCACACTTTTTTCGATCCCAAAAAGCCTAAAGTCTTTATATGTTAATGCTTTTAGATTTAATCAGCAAGCCCTAATTAATAACTAAGGTTGGCGTTCGCGGAGCGTGGCGTCAGCCGTATCGCCTACTTTAATTGGATTTGGGTTCATAGTCGCAAGAACAATACTGTGACCCAAAGAACTGGGTTAGCGTTCGTGGAGCGTTGCGTTAGCAGAACATTGCGTTATTATTGGCAACAGAATAAATAAATTTTACATGATAATTATACCTTAATTTTTATTTTGGAGATGTCTATTGATATGTTGTACAGATCAATTCGCTTGCCGATCTATTATATCATGTCCGGATAATCAGTGATGAAAACACCTTTTCCCTTCTAACCTTTTCTTTCCTCTCTTGGTGCGCATTCCCTTGCGTCTGAAGCCGACGCGGGGTCGCACCGCTTCTGCCTCCTGCCTCCTGCCTTCTGCCTTACCTCCTCCAAAGTGTAAGTATTCAACCGGACATGATATTATTTGAAACATCGGCAAATTCCTCAATTATCGTAATCATTCGTCACTGTGCAACACCGTTTATTAAATTTGTTTGAAAATTTTGCTTGAAAATAATTAAAGATTGAGAAATTCAAAGATGAGATTGTTAAATCATTGAAAGATCAAATTATTAAAAAATATGATGATGATATTTCTATAGATAATACGATGTGCAACTTTCTAGGGAATAATCAGCATTTATAGGTCTTTAGTGACCGGAGAATATGCTTCTCAAAACTCCCTAACTCAACCTCGTTGATTGGAAAAAGTGGCACACTGCGTTATACTATTTTAATAAATGTTTGCTACAAATAGCTAGGGAAATTTTTAGGAGTTAGAATCAGGAGTCAGGAGTCGTATGGGAATGGCTTCAATACCATTTTTATAGGTATTAGGGCGTTGCTGAATTAAGGGATGAATATTAAGTCGGATGGGTATCCTGCCCGTCCAAAAATATTAAGGAACAGGCAAGATTCCCATTCCACAAAACTATTAAAATCCCAAGCGCATTTATGCAACGCCGTAGTTTCAGGTAGACCAACGGAGATGTCTATAGTGAAAAATGTTTTAATGGTTCCCGTTCACTTAGATGCTTTACATCTAGAAATGGATCGCCTTGTAGTAGAAGCGATGGCAGATTTTAGTCGTCTTCCTTATTTTGATGGTCAACGGGATGTAAATCCTAATATTGCCAATATTAGTGAAGAGATCGTTTCTCAACCTTTTCAAAATCATAATTTGTATCTGAAAGCAGGAATTCACTTACATTGGGCTTTACCAGATGCTTTAACCAAGGGAATTCAAGTTACCGATGACAATAAGCAGACTCAAACGGTTTTTCCTGTAGTGCCTAATCGTTGGTTAGTGACGCGCAGTAATAAGGATAACCAGATTGAAAAGCAATGGGTGGTAGAGAGTGATTATCTCTATCCTGAAGGGAAAGGGAGTCAGGTGGGTAGTATTGCCTATCCCATTGAGGTGCAGGAGGGTAAACATCAACCGTTTCGCTACTTAGGGCGTAAAGTGCTTTTAGCTGCTTGGCAAGAAAATGACCCCAATGCTGAATACTTACCGTCACTGACTGCGGTAGGTTATGGTGAACCGACTTTTGCTGCTTTTTATCCCAATTGTCATAGTGTTTTTGGGTTTTATGATGATTATGCTGCTGAGATTCCTGATGGACTAAAGTATGATGTGATTGGCTGGTACAGTAACGCAGAACAAGATTATTACAATCAATTTATCAAAAAAACCCAACAACCCACTAATTACCAATTGCTCAAAGAAATACAAGAAGAATTCAAATGGGCAATTCTAGTTGAAATCAAGAAACAAGTTTTCTTGGATAACTTGGATAAATTTAATAATGATGAATCTGTCTGGAATGAGTTAATAGCCAAAGACATCTTAAGAGAAATTGACGAAACCACAGCAGTTATATTAAGGATTGATTTTTCTAAAGAAGAACTGTCCAAAAATTTCCAAGATCAAAAAAAGCAGATAGATGAACTTTTAAATACGGCTATCTCAGAAGCACAATTCCCTAAGCAAATGCTCTGCTACGCCCGCTTAACGTTTGCTCCGCAGAATAACGTCTCAGATAAGCAAGCTTCTGTAGAAGTAACTGTGGGTAATACCGGTACAGAGGCTTTGTCTGCCTACTTGGGTCAAAAGATTGGTAGCAATTACAAATCTATCATCGAAGACCAGTTAGAAGCCCTACACCTATCTTCTAGTCTCGAACATCGGAAGTTGGACATGACTCCCAAGTTCAAGGAAGCCCGACATGAGAAGGGTTTTAATGCCATTGCTGCGGGGACGATGTGGACTATTCGTTTAGAAAGCGTAGGCTCTAAAACAGCTAAGGCTGAAGATGCCCATAATCAAGCACAGATTACTTTACCTGATGATTTAGCTCATCTACTCAATAAGCTTAATCTTTTTCAGCAAGAATATGACCGCGCTTGGCATGAGATAGAGTCAATGCGTCGGCAACTCTTTGCGGATTGGTATAAGTATATGCTGAGTTCCTATCCCCCGGAAGGTAGCAGAGATCAGTATCCCGATATTGATGAGGTTAAGCATTACATCGAGGTTACGGGAATTACACCTTTAAAGGAAAAATTGACGGCGACGGGCAATCTGATGCTGTCAGGGGATGATTCTGGTAAGATTACCGCTGCTTCTGCTGGGGAATCTTCCTCTACCTCGATCGCTTCTCAATTAGCTGTAACTATTAATCAGTTACTAGAGAAAATAACGGCTCTTAATAATCAAGAAACCGTCAAGAATACTCAAGCAACTTATACCCTCAAGCAAATTTCTAGTCCCCGTTATTGGCAACCCAAAGAGCCTGTGTTACTAATGACGGGGGAAGCGGTAAAACCCACGAACCGTCATGGACAAGATGGACGGTTAAGGGATGATGGATTATTAGGGTGCGAGATTCTCAAGGATGTACAATTTCCCATTGAGAAAGAGAGCTTTGTCGCTATTCGTAACAGGATTGATCAATTAGAACAAAATAAAACGGGAGAACATATTGCTTTTAGCAGTTGGACACAACAACCCTGGCATCCTTTTTTACTGGAGTGGGAGGTAGAAGTTTTTCCCATCCGAGAGGGATGTAATCATCGAAGTTATAACCAAAACTATGAAACGGGGTTTGTTACTAAAAATTATCGTCTGAAGGAAAATGAGGCCGATCTTTCTTTACAGAAAGGAAAGGGGGCTATTCTCAAAGCGGCTAATATTTATAGTGGACGCAGTATTTTAACGCCCCATGCCGGGATTAAGCTGAAAAAGCAGTTAGAAGTTTATTTAAAGAAACAAATTCTGCAAACTTATTACGAAGCTCAGAAAATTCCCAAGGCTCAACAGAGCGATGACTATCTCAGCCACAGGGAACATATTGAAGAAATTCGAGATTGGTATCAACTGAAAGAAGCTAAAGACCCCATTTATACAGCAATTCGAGCTTATCAGGAATTGCTAAACCCTGACTTCCACAGTCTTTCTCAATCTTTGGGGGGTTTTAACGAAGCTTTATTGATGCACAAACAAACTATGCAGTTACCCATTGCTGAACCTCTTGGTTTTGCTGAGTATAAGTCGTTTACAGATGAAGTACGAGAAATGGTACAACAGAGTATCCGCAGTGCGCCGGAACCTTTAAATGATTTTAACCCGATTCGTTCGGGGGCAATGAAGATTCTAAGGTTGCGGTTAGTAGATACTTTTGGACAGGTGAGGGAGTTGGATGTTAGTAATATCATTACTACTGAGCAGATGACTACTCCCAAAAGTCCCTATCTGGTGACTTTACCACCCCGTTTGGTACAACCTGCCCGTCTCAATTTCCGGTGGCTGTCGGCGAGTCAGGGTGAACAGGAAATGAATAGTCATCCAGCGACAACTCCTATTTGTGGTTGGGTATTGCCTAATAATTTGGATAATAGCCTCGCTATCTATGATAATCTTGGTAAAGCTTTGGGTTCAATTAATCAGCAGGCTAAATGGAAGTCTGCACCGGGGATCAGTCGCCGAATTCATAATGATGATATTCCCAATCCCTATTTGAAAAGGGTAGTTAACTATATTATCAATCAGGGGCAAAGTTTTCTAAGTGATTTTATTTCTGCTCTAGATAGTGGCTTAGAGAATATCGATCCAGAAAATTTTGCCCAACATCAAGGTTTGGCCCTGTTGATGGGACGACCGATAGCTGTAGTGCGGGCTTCTCTTAATCTAGAATTACAAGGACTTCCTGCCATTAACGAAGATTGGAATGTATTTTGGCAAGATTTAAAGCGTAATTCTAGGGATACTGATGGGTTTGATCGGGTTAAATTTCCGATTCGTCTGGGGGAATATCATCAATTTAATGATGGTTTGGTGTGCTATTGGCAGGAAGAAGAAGATGGTCTGAGTAAGGTATTTTATGCTCCTCAAAGCGATTTAGACCAAGATACCCCTAATATAAAAGTCCATTTAGAAGATGCACCCAAACTCTTCACCATGCTCATTGATCCACGGGGTAAGGTTCATGCTACCTGCGGAATTTTGCCCACGAAAGGGATTGATATTCCACCGGATCAATATCAGGAGGCATTAGAGAAGATTGAAATTACTTTCCTCTCGACTCCTATTCTGACTGATTTGAAGGATCTCAGCGATCCAACTTTGGATAAAAAAATTAATCTACCTTTACCAGGGGAGGCTGGTTATGAATGGTCGTGGTTAGAGCAGGAGAAAGGAGGAGACTGGTTAACAGTTCCCCATGACAATATTGGTCAGGTTAATTCTAATGCGGTTTTCTCTGGCCAGCAAGCAATTCGAGAGGGTTGGCTGAAGTTGAGTCCTGCTAACAAAAATCAAGATTCAAATAATCAATAAATTAGGAAGGAGTAACGATTATGAGTCATTCAAAGGAAAATTTAGTTCTGCACTTAAAATTAGATGAAATAGTCGAGGATGGCGGTCAAAAGAAAGTCATTGATGATTCTGATAAAGCCCATGATTGTCAGGTCAAAGGTAATGTTCAAGTTGTTCAAGATGAAGTGTTTGGTCGTTGTATTAGTTTTGATAGCAGGCGGAGTCATAGTTATATAGAAGTCCCTGACAGTCAGGACCTACAAATATCTGGTGATATAACTGTTGAAGCTTGGGTTTATATTACGAAAGAAGTAAATACTGATTGGGTGAGAATAGTTGGTAAGGGAACTTCAAGGAAGGAAAATTATGGCTTGTGGTATAAAACAGGACGAAACGGATCAGGACTATTTCAAATATATACTACAGCCAGGTCTAGAGGCAGGTCTAGTACAGGGGTTAGCCTAGGTGCTAAAACAGGAACAATTGAAATAAATAAGTGGTATCACTTTACAGGAGTCTTAGATCAAACAAATAATCAAGCTTTCTTCTACCTGGATGGGACACAAATCGGGTCTCATGGGACACAGGTTGAGACTAAACCTAGCACTGGAAATCCTATCACCACTACTGATTCTTTAACGATTGGGTATGTTGGTGATAATTTTGCTGGCCAACAAGGTTTTGGTAAACACACAGGCAAAATCGCCCATGTTCGTATCTACAATAAGGCTTTATCTCCAGAAGAAATCCAACAGGATAGGGAGGAGGATTTAAGAGCGATCGCCTCTTTTGATAGAACTGAAAGTTTAGTTTTAAATCTAAAATTAGATGAAATCATTGAGGAGGGAAATGAGAGGAAAGTTATTGATGCTTTAACTGGGAGGAAATACAATGTTCTAGGTAATCCTGAAATTGTCATTGATGATAAATTGGGTGGTTGTTTGAGTTTTGATGGAGAAGGTGACTATATAGAATTAATTGCAGCAGATCAGTTAAGCTTACAAAATTCTAGTTTTACGGTTGAAGCTTGGATTAATATTGAGGAATTTATACATGATCGAAGCATATTAGGGAATGATGAAGCATCTCCAAACAACTCACTACATCTAATTATTCGACAAAAAAAACCATACCTTGGATTTTACGGTAATGATACTCCAGGGAAGACTGAACTTGCGGAAAATAATTGGTATCATATTACTTGGCGATATGATAAAAGCTCTCAAGAGCAAGCCATCTTTGTCGATGGAGTTTTAGATAATTCCGATAGGAATCGTACTGCTTTTCAAGGGAATGGAATAGTCAGTATAGGAAGGTGGATATCTGGACGATATTTTAAGGGTAAGATCGCCCATGTTCGTATTTACAACAGGGCTTTATTTCCGGAAGAAATAAAACAGGATATGGATGATGATTTAAGCGCGATCGCATCTTTCAACAAAACCTATCCCCTTGATTTTAAGTTGTATGAGGGTGAGGATAAAGAATCTGTTATCTTCATTGAAAATGGGACTAGGGGACAGGAGTTAACTCTAGAAATTTTCAATCATTCAGACCGACCGATTAGTTTTCCCAATAAGAGTGGTAAGGTGAGTGCAGATAATCACCATTTTGAGTTGAGGTTTAGACCAGATACCTTATCTCAAGATTCTCTGCAACAATTAGTTTTGGCAGAAAAAAAAGGTTGGAGTATGAGTCGTCCTGTGACTCAGGTGGATCGTACTGTGGATTCTCCTGTGACTCAGGCGGATGGTATTGCAGTTTCTCTGTATTTTATAGCAACGAATAATCAAACTTTAGCAGCGAATTCAACTGCTACTTTGACCCTTCAGCATATCAATGGTGCGGCAGCAGGAGGGGCGCGAACAACGAGGGTTGAGTTGAGATGTCCCCAGTTTACCTATCATGGCGAACTCTTCCATCACTATTATCGGGAAAAGCGTCTCAGTATTATCAGTCATCGTGGGAAGAAGCATATTCCTCTTCATGTGGGGTTTTTGCGATCTAACCGGATTTTGAATGATTGGAATCCTGAGAAAAAGGAAGGTTCAACAAATGAGTTAATTTTGCGAATTACCAATGTTTTAAAGGATGAATTTATTTCTTTTAAGCCAGCAAGTAAGGGTGATGAGGCTTCTAAATTTATTATTTCCTTTGATATTGATAGTGATTGGGCTTTGGGCACAAAAAGTGAGGTAGAGAATATTAATGATATTAAAGTGACAGATTGGCGACCGAATGAAAAACCTGAAGAAGATTGGAATACCGTTAAAAACACTGAAGGAGAAACACCTACATGGACAATAACCCATAAAAATATCCATCACAATCAAGATAAAGCTCAAAAAGAACCTGGGTTAGCTCCGGGACAGGTTGTGCAATTAACGATTAGCAATATCAAATCTTCTCTTCCGTCTGGTCATGCGAATCTATATGTACGCTATGAAAATATTCCGGGTTATTGGGATGGAACTTTTGTTTGCACCATAGAAAAATCACCCATTTTGTATAAAGAGGGAAATGTTGGGATTGGGACGACAACTCCGCAAGCAAAGCTATCTATCAATGGAGGGTTACACGTTGGTGGGGATTCAGATCCAGGCGATAATAATCTACTGGTAGATGGGAAGACAACCACAAATCAATTAGTTGTAAATCCGACACCAACCACAGAACCAGGGGATAATAACCTACTGGTAAATGGGAAGACAACCACAAATCAATTATCTGTAAATGAGACGACTACCACAAATCAATTATCTGTAAATGAGACGACTACCACAAATCAATTATCTGTAAATGAGACGACTACAAATCAATTATCTGTCACAGGAAGTCTCAACTTTGGGTCATCTACAAGACAGATGATAAATTTGTGGGATAATACGTTCGGCATCGGGATACAGAGTAACACCCAATATTTCCGCACTGCTGGTAACTTTGCTTGGTATGTTGGCGGGAATCATGATGACGGTCTACTAGAAGCAGGTGGCGGCAGCGTACCGATGGTCATAAACAGTCTTGGCAACGTGGGGATTGGTGTGACAAACCCTGGTCAGAAATTAGTGGTGAGCAGTACCAGCAATACGGGCAAACAGGCCGAGAGTGGGATGCAGTTTGGAGGAAGCTTAGCTATTGTTAGTAATGCTCCTCAAATTGACTTTATTAACACCCAGCACAAAGATTGGTCAATCCTGGTCAATAGCGACAAAATGTACTTCATTCGAGAACCATGGAACTATCAAGATTTAGTATTGGATGGCAAGGGTAATGTTGGCATTGGCACGGACAGTCCAGAGGCGAAGTTGGAAGTGAGGGGGGATTTAAGAATTAGTAATGGTACTAATTGGGTCAAGATGTATATAGATGACGTTGGGGACTATGGGCAAAATTTGATATTCCAGATTAAGGATCACAAACGTGGGACAGGAATGATGAGATGGGACGGGGATTCTAACTGGGATTCTGTCTCTGACCTCAGCTTAAAAACAGATATCGAAAATGAAGGCAATATCTTGAGTCGTTTGATGCAATTGGATGTAAAAAACTATCGTTGGAAACATAATCTTACGGCTACCACTAAGAAAATTGGTTTTGTTGCCCAAGATGTTCAGCCTTTATTTCCCTCTCTAGTTGGCGAATTCAAAGACAAAGATGCTGATGAATCAACGTTAACATTAAAATATGCAGAATTTGGTGTATTAGCAGTAGGCGGATTAAAAGAACTAAAGCTCGAAAAAGATGCTGAAATCGCCAAGCTCAAAAGCGAAATGAATACCCAAATTGCCAAAATAAAAACCGAAATGGAGGCTGAAATTAACGCTCTCAAAAAGCAAATCCAGCAATTATTAAGAGGTAAAGAGTAATGAAAACTGACAAGCGATCGCCCCTTATACCACCCCTAATTCTCAGAGGTAAAAAGTTATGAACATTCACAAGCGATCGCCCCTAATTACACACCCAATTCTCAGAGGTAATGAGTCATGACATTTAGTAGACATGATGCACAACAAGAGTGGAATAAAATTCCTGATAAGATTGAAAAAGGTTTGAAGACAGCGCCTCGTGATTTGTGCGCTTTAGAGTGTTTGGCGAACGACCCACTGTATGCAAAGCCAGACTCAGAAAAAATCTTCCTTTTATGGGAGGCAAAAAATGAATCAAAAATTGATATGGGGCAGGATCAACAAATTGAAGGAATCAGGATTGAGTGCATTGAAGGAATAAATCAAAAGCATCCTTGGGTCGTGAAGCTTTTCTTTGGCGACAACTTTGTTCGCTTTCCATTCAACACTTGGGATGCTCTTTTGGGGGATGGCGATGAGACTTCTCTTAACTGGCTATCGATTCATGAATATTTGTTGCCAAATAAAATCAAAGATCCTAAACAATTTAAAGTATATCCGTTTTACTCACTCCCTCGATGGAGCACGGCTTCCCGTAGCTGTTTTGCTTTGATCCCAGATGATAAAAAGAATCTTGATAAATATTATGGTCACGATATTGATCGTAGTGCTTTAAAATTATTCGCATCGCGAGTTAGCCTTCCGAATGATAATCTTGTGTGGGTCAATATTCCGGAATGGAAAGAATGGGAATCTAAGAGATTTAAGAATGTGGTTAGCTCTCTTGGGGAAGCGAGTAGCTCCGATGGGATGACTGATACTATTAAAGATAAATTCCGATTGTACTCGATTAAAACCGGCGTAAAATACGTTGGTAGTAAAGATGAAAGCGTATTTGGTAAGAATCGCTTAGAAGCTAACAGCTCGATGGCAATGCTCCGTTCAGAAGCCATCGTAGCCATGCCAAACAAAGACCTCACATTTGGAGTACAGACAGAAGTGCTTACTATTACGGCACCTCTGCAGAAATTAAAAGTAGACGAAGACGGCAATATGAACAGAATTAATGACGGTCGAGATGGTTTCCAGGTGCGCGATCTGTCGTGTCTGGAACCTGGCTTGGACTATATGCCCGGCCAAGCAATCCCTTACGGGCGCAAAAAATTCGACCTCATGAAAAATCCTGAAGACCAGTGTGATTTTTGGCGCAAGGCCTTTGCTATTCCACTCGGACGAGCAAAGGCACGGTTATTCCTTAACTATGGACTGGTACATATGTCTGCAAATGCACAAAATTTCTTACTTGGTTTCAGTGGCTATAGTCTCAAACAATTCGTTGTCCGAGATATTGGGGATACATCTTGGCATGATGATTATCTTATTCAATACTTCAGAGGACATGGAGGGGTGTATAAGCAATTTGATTTAGAAACACAATCGAATATTCACAGTCTTTTGCGGAGAACGAGTAATAACGACTATCCGGCTCCTCACATGATACGTTTGGCAGCCAACTCAGTGCTCACTCATGGCTTTTCCGGTAAACTTAAAGAGCTTAATAACTGGAACAATGAACATTTATATTTGTTCGCCACTGGGATTTTGGACGGCTTTAAGAACTTCGTTCAAGAAACTTTCAAATTAGAACTACCAACACTAGAACAATCGATCGAATTAGAAAAAGATATCATTGAAACATACGGAACCGTTGGTAAGTTCCCCACACCGATAAAGATAAACCATTTGGAAGGTTACAAAAAATTAGTTGAGGATTTGTTGAAGGAGGATGCCAAAGACCTGTTTAACAAAGCAGATGCTGTGCGGCAGAAAGGTATAGATAAAGCAAAGGCATCAGAGGATACTTTTGACGAAAAGTATATTTCCGTTTTGCTAAATGCAGAAGAGATTCTTCTATGTGCTGGGATTGAGGTCATTCTAATAACTAGGGAACCGGGGCTAGTGCCACGCCTAGAGATCCTTCGGTATTTAAACAACCTTCTTTCAGGAAGGGAGAATTGGCCATCAATTGTAAACTGACGAGGTACCCCATATGAGCGAATTGAAAATCGATATCTCAACTCTGCCCCCAGAATGTGTTGAAAAAATGCAATCGTATCTCAACACTCAGCAGATTGTCACGCAAGATGTTAATGGTGGGCACGAAGGAAATGTTCTGGGTGTCTGGTGCAGAGTAAACTGCGAGGGCGTTAGCCCAGACTCATCGCTAGTTATCATTGCAGCGCAGCCAATTGAGAGTAATCCGTGGAACTTTGGCAACTGCTTTCCAAACTTACCCGGTACGGGGGAAGAGTGGAGTCCTCAGCGCCTATTTCGGATGCGGTTTGTGACCTTGAGAAAGTCGCTTTGGCTGTTCGTCTGGGGGCAAAATGTACAACCGGGTGCAGTGCGGGAACGCCTAGCGACAACGACATGGTTCAAAGCGTGGGCTGAAGAACGTAGGGTTACCGACACCAGCACAGAAGGTCTGAAGACCTTTTTCAACACCTTAGGTTTTGAGGAGAGTGAACTACAAGCCGAGCCACGGGCAAGCTGGAGAACTCTCGCTGAAATTAGTCAAGGTGCCACCGCTGGTCAAGCCTCTACAAGTGCAGTCAGTGGTCTGTTCTTTTGGGGAGATGTCTGGCAAACAAGCGCAACTCAGCCCACCAGTCAACCTCCCGTCCGAGACATTGAGGAATTATCCTGGATAGAAGACCTAGAGACTTTTTTGGGGGGCAATGGTTTCCGGTTTACAAAAGCCAAACTCGAACCGGAAGGGGGATTTCCCCATTTACTCCTTCAGTTTCCACCGGGCGGTCGAGATTTTGGCGACGATGGGCTTGCTTTCAAGAAAGCTGTAGTCAATTTATGGTCAGTCCCCTATTTCACCCCCCAAGACACCAGCGTTGGAGTGCAGGGTGACTTCATTTACCCTGGTAATAAACGCATCCATATCAATCTTGTGTATCCCATTGTGGGTGACTTGATTTGGGCAAAGGGGACGTACAGCGATGAACCTGAACATTTGTTGGAAGACTCAGCTTCCTTTGGGTTGCCAGCACCGCAACCAACATTTCAGACGGGCAATGCGATTTCGATGGAGCTAGAGTTTTCTAAATCGTCTAGAACACTCTCAAAGTTAGAATTTTCCGTCGAACTCCACGAGCAATGGAACTTGCTCTCCAGTCCTGTACCTCTAGGGATTTCGAGGGTGTCATCCCACATCACGATCTTTCAGCCGCTCAATTCTTCCAGAAGGGTGTTTGCCCAATTCACTGCCGAAGCCACTTTTGGTGAACCAGGCGATGGACAGTTCCGTTTGGTATGCGGTGGTTCCTATCCAGATGGTCAACTGTTTCTACAATCCAGGGAAAGTCTGCCAATAGGCACCCTCATCGAAAAGTTAGTAGGGCCATCTGAGGGGCTTCAAGATATAAGGTTTGATGCGTTGCAGATTGAATATAACTACAAAACCAAAAGCGTCGGAGCTAAGGTTTTCGGTCTCTACATGGACGTGAATGGCCCGTGGGAAATCATAACGGGTTTCAATATTGAAAATATTCTCTTCAGAGTCGAAGGCACTTATGCCGAAGGCACTAATTCATACAGGGGAAGCTTCAGAGCAATCTTGGCGATCAAAGGGGTTAACCTTGCTTTGAGTGCCGATTATCATGAAGGTTGGGACGTTTCTGGAATCGCAGAAAACCTCCCAATGGGACAGCTAATTGAGTGGTTGGTAGAACAAGTTGATAAGGAAATCTCTGTTCCAGAGCCACTCAAAGATCTCCACATTGAAAAATTGGTACTCCAGTTAAATAGCAAGACTAAAGATTTTACCTTTACCTGCGAGTCTAAATTCCCCATTGAAGGTAAAGAGGTTGATATTACCGTCACCATTAATATTACTCGTCAAGAAGATGATTCCTTCAAAAAAGATTTTGGTGGTCACATCACTATCGGCGACTTACAATTTGCTCTCATCTTCGATACAGATGCAAAATCCAAAACCTTTCTCGCTGCTTACCGCGACACCAACGACACTGAGATCAGTGTTAAAAACCTGATCGGCTCTATTTCCTCTACCCTAAAAAACGACATCCCAGAAGGTTTAACAATCAGCCTCAAAGATGCCCTATTTGCCTACTCTAAAAAAACACAGACCAATTTCCTCTTAGGGTTAGACATCGGTAGCGGTATAAACCTCTCAAAACTCCCTCTAGTGGGTAAAGAATTTCCCCCCGATCAAACCATCAAATTAGCCTATCAAGTCTTAGTCACAAAAGCATACTTTAGCCAAACAGACATTGTTCACCTCAACACTTTGTACACTGAGGGAGGTATTAGCTTACCCGAAAAAGATCTCACCAACAGATTAGACCTTGCTACCTCAATGCGATTGGGCAACGAAACTCGGCAATTAAGCTTACCCATTGCAATCAATCAGAATAGTGGTCAACTGGAAGAAAATAGTCAACCTGAAAGTACCGCTCCATCTTCTGCCGATACCACCAGTCCTGATGGCACTAAATGGTATCAACTGCAAAAATCCTTTGGTCCAGCACATTTTGAAAGAATTGGTTTAAAGTATCAAGACCAAAAAATCTGGTTCTTATTAGATGTTGCTTTATCGGCAGCAGGTTTAACTGTTTCTCTAGATGGACTTTCTGTCAACTCACCCCTCACTGAATTTAAGCCTGAATTTAACCTCAAAGGGATAGGCATCGACTACCAAAGCGGAAGTGCCTTAGAAATAGGTGGAGCATTCCTCAGAAAACAAGTCACCAAAGACGGAAAAACCGTCGATGAATACGATGGTGCAGCAGTCATTAAATCCGAAACTTTTACCCTCTCTGCCATCGGTTCCTATACCCAAGATGCTCAAGGACATCCCTCCTTATTTATCTATGCTGTTTTAGATTATCCCCTTGGTGGCCCCTCCTTCTTCTTCGTCACCGGACTAGCAGCAGGTTTCGGCTACAACCGCGCCCTGAAAATACCCACCATCGACCAAGTTGTAACCTTCCCTCTAGTGGAAGAAGCGATTAACTCAAACCAGATCAATCAATCTAGCAACACCCAAGACGGCGCAACTAAACTTACCCAAGAACTCAACAAACTCCAAGAATATATCCCTCCGGAAACCGGACAAACCTTCCTCGCTGTCGGTGTTAAATTTACCTCCTTCAAAATCATCGACTCCTTTGCCCTATTAACCGTTGCTTTTGGTAACCGCTTTGAAGTCAACCTCCTGGGTTTGTCCACCCTCGTTGCTCCTCCCGAAGTGGATAAAACCCCCGTCGCCGAAATCCAACTCGCCCTTAAAGCCAGTTTTCTCCCCGAGAAAGGCTTCTTAGGAGTCCTCGGCCAACTCACCCCCAACTCCTACATCCTCTCCAAAAAATGCCACCTCACTGGAGGATTTGCCTTTTATAGCTGGTTTGCCCCTAGCGAACATGATGGAGATTTTGTGTTTACTCTAGGGGGCTACCATCCTAATTTCAATGTTCCTGCCCATTATCCCAAAGTCCCACGCCTGGCCTTTAACTGGCAAGTTAACAGCCAACTGAACATCAAAGCCGATGGTTATTTTGCCATCACTGCTTCGGCACTGATGGCAGGGGGACACCTCAAAGCAATTTGGGAGAGTGGCAGACTTAAGGCTTCGTTTAATATTGGGGCAGACTTTCTTATTGCCTGGAAACCCTATCACTATGATGCTCGTATTTATGTGGATATGGGAGTCTCCTATTCTTTTCACATCTTATTCGGGACTGTTCATATTAGTGTAGATATAGGGGCAGACTTACATATTTGGGGACCCGAATTTACCGGCGAAGCCCATATTCACCTTTGGTGTGTTTCCTTTTCTGTCAGCTTTGGTGCCAGTGCTTCTCAAACTCCTCAAGCCATTGAATGGGATAAATTCAAAAGCTCTTTCCTGCCTGCCGATAGTGATATCTGTAGTGTGGCTGTCAAAGATGGCTTAGTCAGAAAAATCAATCAAGACGACAAATCAGACTTGGGGGTAATAAATCCCAAACACTTATGTTTAGTGACTAATTCAGTGATTCCTGCAACTCAAGTAGAAATTGCTGGACAAACAACGCCTATACTCAGCAAAACTAATAACATAATTTATTACGAAGACGAGAATTATACCAAAATAAAACCTTTCAGATCTCCCTATGTTGATAAAAATAATACCCGAGAAGAGATCAAAGCTTTTATGACTAAGTATTCTATTGCCTATGATCCTAGCAATAGCGATAGTAAGGATGATTTACTGAATAAGATTGAAGAAGCAAAAAATTCCATACCTATAGAATCAGAAAAGTCTAATTATCCAAAGGCGATCGCTTCTCCTGGTATTGGCTCAATGGATTTGAAATCTGGTGAATTAACCTCAACTACTACCATTACCATTACCAGAGATGGAAAAAATTTTGAAGACGATTTTGCCTATATTCCCATCCTGAAAAAAGCCCCCACCGGACTCTGGGGCGAATCTCTAACTCCTGATTTGAATGGGGAGCAATTTATTGAAAATACTCTATTTGGCTTTGAAATTAAACCCAAAAAACAGCACGATCCTGGAGAAACCCATCCTATCGATCGCCAAAATTTAAAATTTACTACTGAGTTTGTGAAGGATGCTTATAAATGGGAAACGATTAAAGTATTTAATGAAGAGGGAGGAAAAAATATTCGTGATACTATTACAGAAAGCTCAGTGAAAACAGCCAGAGATAATTTATTAAAGGCGATGAACTTAGATATTAGCAAAATAGATTTAAGTGAAAATATTGCCGCTGATTTCTTAGTGTCACCAAAAATTGGAGTATTGACTTAAAAGAAGTAGCTGTTTAATCAGATGTAGGTTGGGTTAAGCGACAGCGCAACCCAACGAGGTAAAATGTTTTCTGGGTTGAGGAACAAAACCCAGCCTACTGGACTGTTTCAGCTCAAACTGTGCATTATATCATGTCCGGTTGAATACTGACACTTTGGAGGAAGTAAGGCAGAAGGCAGAAGGCAGAGGGCAGAAGGAAAGACAAGGTTAGAAGGGAGAAAGTTTTTTGATCACTGATTATCCGGACATGATATTATACCAATTTGAAAAAAGAATGTTACGAATAATAAGTGGGATAAAAAGATTTTGTAGTAAATGTCCCTTTGACAAAAAAGAGGATTTACGACCTAAAAACTGGTATTGAAGCCATTCATTCTGACTCCTGACTCCTAACTCCTGACTCCTAAGAAATATCCTAGCTATTTGTAGCAAACATTTATCAAATTGGTATTAGGGAGTAGGAGAGTAGGGGAGTAGGGAACCCACCCGCGCGCCCAACCCACCCCCAACCCCTCCGAGGAGGGGAGTAGGAGAGGAGCAGGAGGGGAAGATTGTTGTTGGGTTTCGTCCCTCAACCCAACCTACCAAAAAAAATAATTATTACAGATAAAAATGTCAGAAACTACTACAACTAAACCTACAAAAATCGAATTTATTCAGTACCATCAACCAGCCTTAACAGATGGTGACTATGAGATTAAGATTGAACAGAAAGTTACAGCAGGAGAAAAAATTCCATCATCAAATAAACCCTTCCATGTTACTAAAAAATTTACTGTTGCAGGAGAACGCTTTGATTTAAAACCCAAAGATATTCATGCTGTATTCCCCCCGGCTGGTAGCTTAGGGGAACATTCCAATGTTCTACCCCATATTATATTAAACCGCAGTACCTTGCCTTGGGAACGAATGGCAATTGCTAATAACAATAATATACCTTGGTTAGCTTTACTCTTGTTTGATGAAGAAGAGAAACCAGAACCAAAAATTATCACCTTGCGAAAATTAAAACAAATTCCTGATCATATCCATTTAGATAATCAAGACAAGCTAAATGCTTTTTTGAAATCTGATAAAACATCTAAGAAAATTTGGTTACTGAATGACGATTTAACAGAGACTGAGATATCAACTAAATCAGCAACAGGGCGAAACATATACTTTCCCAACTTTGATAAAGAAACAGGACAACACTGGGATGATAAAGTAACGGTTATTGATGTACCAGGCTGGAAACCTCCGGAAGACTTAAAAGACTTAGATGAAAAAAACTTATTAGATAAAATCTTACCTACCAAAGCAGATTTAGCATATCTGGCTCATGTACGCCAAGGAACAGATAACAATGGCAAATTAGTCGGAGATGAACTAGCTGTCATTATCGGCAATAGATTACCCAAAAAAGGCCACATCAGCACCGTCCATCTCGTTTCTATAGAAGGGCGTTATGATGACAAAGGTTTTAACTTTCAACAGGCAGAAAATAATGATTATATTCGTTTAGTCAGCCTCAAAAGTTGGCGGTTTGCCTGTGTAGATGAGAAACAAAGCTTTAAAGGATTACTGACTAATATTAACCTAGAACCCAGTACCCTAAGATTACCCAAGGTTGATAATGCCGAAGCCGAAGGATACCTGTCAATGGGCTACCTTCCCCTACCCCACTTTTTACGACAAGGAGGTAAAACATTCTCCTGGTATCATAGCCCGTTAATAACTGGAAACAATCCTACCAATAACATCACCTTACCCATCCGTGCCGCCGATGAGCTAGTGCGCTACAATCCCAATAACGGTATGTTCGATATTTCCTATGCCGCCGCTTGGGAATTAGGGCGGTTGTTGGCTTTACAGAGTAAAAATTTCTCCATCAGTCTCTACCAGTGGAAGCGCAGCCACAGACATGGACAGATCATTCAAGATACCGAAAGTCATTTACCGTTTTACAATCAGTCCAATACTGAACTCCCCGATGCGATCGCATCCTGGTTTACCAACTTAAGTCTTCTCAAGGGCGTACCCTTTAATTACTTAGTCCCCGACGAACAGATGTTACCGGTAGAATCAATCCGCTTCTTCTGGATTGATCCATTATGGATAGAATGCTTGTTAGATGGGGCATTTAGTATTGGGCGAGTCACCACATCAGATCATGCCCATGATAGTAGCCATTCAGAAAGTCCAGCAGCAAAGCCTCACGAAACAGTAACTGGCTTTTTACTACGCTCTGATGTAGTAGCAGGTTGGCCTGGTTTACTGGTTGATGGTTATGACCAGGTAGTTGATAATGATAATGCTATTGATGATCAAGAGAAACTCCCCTTGCTACGAATGGATCGCCTTTCCGCCAATGTCTTGATTTGCTTATTTGATGGGGAAGTGAAAACAGTTGATATTCACCAAAAACCAGAAACCATTCATTTTGGATTGGACTCAGATGATGATGATGGGCGGGTAACCTTTTACAAAAAATTAAAAGACAGCGATGGAAAACCAGTAAAAAAAGCTGATCAAAGAAGGTTAGAGATTCCCGATCAGGAAGAACCGCCAAAATGGAAAGACAGGAGCAAAAATATACTCAACATTGCCAATCTGGCTGAAGCCATTAAAAACAAGGTAAACTTTAATTCATTTACCTCTGCACAATTTGCTTTAGAAATGATTGAAGGAGTAGAAAAAGTTAGATTTACGATTGGCACAAAAAATTAGTCTATTTTCTGGGAGAGTGAAAAAAATCGGGGGAGATGACAATATAATATCATGTCCGGTTGAATACTTATACTTTGGAGGAGGTAAGGCAGGAGGCAGGAAGCAGGAGGCAGAAGCGGTGCGACCCCGCGTCGGCGTCAGACGCAAGGGAATGCGCACCAAGAGAGGAAAGAAAAGGTTAGAAGGAAAAAGGTTTTTTTATCACTAATTATCCGGACATGATATAAGTACTTGGACAGAATTAATTGTGCATTTTTGATTGCTATGTCATATCATGTCCGGTAGCATCGTTTGTGTATAATAGAACATAGAAGAGGAGAAAAATAATTGCCCGGAGCGATCGCTATTATGCCAAGACGCTTAAGTATCCAAGAACACCTAAGTGTAGATGAACTAGAAAGAAACTACCGAGCTACCTATGATATCATGTCCGGTAGCATCGTTTGTGTATAGAATTAAGTTTCAATTGACAGAAACCCTTCTGCCTTCTGCCTTCTGCCTTCCTTCCACCAAAGTATAAGTATTCAAGCGGACATGATATAAATGGTACTAAACTAGAAGATGCCTGTTCTACAAGTTTTGCTTCTACAGAAATATTCGTATGTTCTGAGACAAAGATACGAGTAGACACTCCCGCAGTTTTTTTAGAAAGTATGGCAATTTCGTTAGGAAAGTGAGTAGCAGAAAGTAAGACTTTTGGTTTTTTCTGTTGCAGATAATTGACTACCTTCGGTAAACTTCTCAAAGATTGAAATCCTGTTGGTAATTTCAAGTGACCGTACAAATTACTTTCATATACATTCTGATCGAAGCTTATTACTTTTATCTCTTTTGGTACTTGCTCTAGAAATTTTCCTTCTGCATTAATTAATATAATCTCCTTTTTTTTCAAAGCCAGAAGCTAAATTGAGCATGACACGCTCTACTCCTCCTTCTGTTAAATTGCGCAGAAAAATAGCTATATCTGGTTCTGATTTGTAAATAAATTGTTACTCAACATAAATCATAATTTTTTTGTCCAATCATTTATAGCTCATTGTATATTTTTTATTCCCAAGCATCCCAGAAAATTCTTCAAGATAGACAAATAGCAAATAATTTTTAGCATTAAACATTTATTCCTTAATTAACTTACTTTTTTTTTATATGAAATTAATTGATTTAGATACCTAGAAAAATATTTACCTTTAAAACCACTATGCATTGTATCAAAAATTCCTAGGTAGTGAAATCCGAATCAGATGTTTGGTGCAATCCCTGTTTAAAAAAAAGACTCAATAAATCACAATCATTAAATAGTATTGAGCAATAAGTTTAGGGGTAAATGGCCAGAATATTTCTCTGATTTTATATCTATCAAGAGAAAACACACCTGAATAACTACCTTAATGCTCAAGTAAAATTAATTTACCTAGATAGAAAATATAAACACGATGAGTACAACATTAGAAAAAGGTAAGATCAGTATCCATACTGAAAATATCTTTCCAATTATCAAAAAATCTCTCTATACTGACCATGAAATTTTCTTAAGAGAATTAGTTTCTAATGGTGTAGATGCTATTGCTAAACTTAAAATGGTGGCTCGCACTGGAGAGTATAGTGGTGATGTTACTAATCCAGAAATAGAAATTAAAATAGACAAAGAAAATCAAACTCTCTCCATTACTGATAATGGAATTGGGATGACCGCTGATGAAATAAAAAAATACATTAATCAAGTGGCTTTCTCCAGTGCTGAAGAGTTCATTGAGAAATATAAAGGTGGTGATGAAGACGCAATTATTGGTCACTTTGGTTTGGGTTTTTACTCCTCCTTCATGGTTGCTAAAAAAGTAGAAATTGATACTCTTTCCTATCAAGAAGGTGCAGAAGCGATTCATTGGAGTTGTGATGGTTCTCCAGAATTTGAATTATCAGATTCTCCCCGTACAGAACGAGGTACAACTATTACTTTAACTCTCCAAGATGAAGAACAAGAATATCTTGAAACTACTCGCATTAAACAGTTGATTAAAACCTACTGTGATTTTATGCCCGTGGCAATAAAATTTGAAGATGAAGTAGTTAATAAACACAAGGCAATCTGGCGAGAGTCTACTCAAAATGTTACTCAAGAAGACTACCTAGAACTATATCGTCATCTTTATCCTTTCCAAGAAGAGCCTTTATTATGGGTGCATCTAAATACTGACTATCCTTTTATTGTTAATGGAATTCTTTATTTTCCTAAATTAAAGCCAGATGTAGATGTCACCCAAGGTAATATTAAACTATTCTGTAATCAAGTATTTGTTACCGACCATTGTGAAGAAATTATTCCTAAATTTTTAATGCCTTTACGAGGAGTAATTGATAGTACAGATATTCCTCTTAATGTCTCTCGTAGTTCTCTGTTAAGTAATAAAACTGTCAGAAGAATAGCCGATTATATAGCCAAAAAAGTAGGCGATCGCCTGAAAGAAATTTATCGCGATGAAAAAGATAAATATATCAGTTGTTGGCAAGATGTAGGTACATTTGTTAAGTTTGGTGCCTTGAATGACGATAAGTTTAAAAAGCAAGTAGAAGATATCATAATTTTCCGCACTACAGCTAAACTTAACCAAACTGAAACAACTGAAACTGAAGCCAAACCAGCAGTAGAAGTACAAGCAGAAGGAGAAGATGTTTGGCAAGAAGTAACTCCAGAAAATTCTGATGCTAAAAACACTGATGAACAAGGTTTTTATTACACCACTCTCAAAGAATACTTAGAACGTAATAAAGAACGCCATGAAAACCGTGTATATTACTGTACTGAACCTGCTTCCCAAGCAACTTATGTAGAGCTGCACAAAAATCAAGGTTTAGAAGTTTTATTTCTCGACTCTTTCATCGATACCCACTTTATTAGTTTTCTAGAAAGAGAATATCAAGATGTTAAATTCTCTAGAGTAGATTCCGATCTAGATGAGACATTAATTGACAAAGAAAATCAATCAGAAATAGTAGATCCAGCTACCAATAAAACTCGCAGCGAACAAATTAAAGAATTATTTGAAAAAGCGCTGAATAAACCCAAGATAAATGTTAAAGCTCAAGCATTAAAATCAGAAGATGCTAAAACTACGCCCCCAGCAATGGTATTGTTGCCAGAGGCC
The DNA here is from genome assembly GCF_010692685.1 of Okeania sp. SIO2F5. Lineage (NCBI taxonomy): Bacteria > Bacillati > Cyanobacteriota > Cyanophyceae > Oscillatoriales > Microcoleaceae > Okeania > Okeania sp. SIO2F5. Next base: position 35,105 of record NZ_JAAHGU010000051.1, read on the forward strand.
ATGCGAAGATTGAGAGATATGACCGCCATGTTGCAGCAGGAAAAATCAGAATTTCCAGAAGACCATGTTTTAGTGGTAAATACAGCTCACCCACTGATTCAGAATCTGGCCAATCTTAGTCAAGGTAGTATTATTCAGGGTAGTGGAGAATCTCCTTCAGCAGAATTGGCTAAACAAATCTGTCATCATGTTTATGATTTAGCTTTAATGGCACAAAAAGGTTTTGATGCTGAGGGTATGAAAGAATTTGTCGAAAGGTCTAATCAGGTCTTGACTCAGTTAACTGAAAAAGTAATTTGATCGAATTACCGAAAAATTGGGTGTTGCACAGTGACGAATGATTTGATATTTTTGATTGAATTGGATTGTGGATTAATCAATTGCTAGAATGATTAATATTAGGTTTTTCTTAGTCAAAATCTAAAGCAATTTTTGGCAATATCATTCCATAATGTGCAACCCCGCCAAGGAAGCAGCACCTTGTGTTAGCGGAGCTATGCGCCAGCAAAGCGTCAACCCGCCGAGGAGCTACGGCTTAGTAGGAATCCCCGCGCCTTTAGGCCGGGGAGGATGTCAAATTCCCAACGGATTACTAGGATGGATGGGATATAACCCCTAATCTTATTTTATTTTCATGGTTCATCACTGGCAGTTGTTAACTCAAACCAGCTTGAGTCTATCATAACATAAAATTTGTAAATTAATGGGACATCGAGTCCCATTAATTTACCGTTGATTCATCTCACACCAAATTTTCAATTATGGTGTGAGATGAATCGACGCTCTAGCTAAAATGGAGCTTTGAGGACTCCCGGTATAATCTCCAATTTACCGGGAGATGAATCGCGACCAAAATAAAAACAGATACTGACCAAGACTAGCAAGAGTATAACTTAAAATCATACTCAGATAGAATTATCTGATAATAATGTGGATATCCTCACAATGAGGTGTCACTATGGCCTTTGCAGATCGTAGAATAAATTGACGCTCGTTGGGGTACTGTGGGGGGCTGTTTTCAAGCTAGATAAGTGCTACTCAAGCAGTAAAGCTGAATCGTGAGGTTTGCGAATCTCCCGTTATAATCGCTCTTATTTAACGGGAGAGGATGTCAAAAGTTGAAGCAAGAAGGTTGATTAACTTTTTTATTTTTGAGATAATAGATAGGCCGTGGAAAAAATTTAGGTAGACAAATCATGGGTCGTAAATGTCAATTGACTGGAAAGAAAGCTAATAATGGCTATGCAGTTTCCCACTCCCATATCCGCACCCACAAGTTACAGCAAGCAAATCTCCAATGGAAGAGAGTTTGGTGGCCTCAAGGTAATCGTTGGGTCAAACTACGATTATCGACTAAAGCAATTAAAACTTTAGAAAACAAAGGTATACAAGCTATGGCTAAGGCCGCTGGCATTAACTTGAATAAGTGCTGATATATTTTTCTTTATACTCATCTCATCTAATTTAACCCTGTCCTATAGTTGATGAGGACAGGGCTATTTTTTTCTAAAAATGATAGGGATTAATACCAATTCCCAAAAATAATGCCATACTTCATTAAGACTTCAGTTATTCAGTAATAATAATGGTTTAGTAATTTTTGTAACGATTATCGGTATTAAGCCAAGATATATTATAGTTTTTAACCTTACTCCCTACTCCCTACTCTCAAGAAGATGTAGCAAAAATGCGCGAGATTTAGTATAAGAGATTTTTTGTTTGTTAACTAAATATTAAAGAGCGATCGTCACCCAGGACTTCCAATTTTTGCCATGATATAATGTTTGGTTGAATACTTATAAAGAACTACGGAGGAGGACTGAGTTAGGAGGGAAAAAGAAGGAAGAGGAGAAGAAAGTTTTTTCTCACGTTTTTAAACGGACATGATATGAGACAAAAATCCTCTCAAGAGGACTAAGTGTATATTAGTCCATCAAAATTGACTTCAGCAATGTAGCCCTAAAATCATTTATGGAGAGTTTTCGGAAGTTTTTCTTTACTTTATCGTTAATATTTGTTTGTTCCTCACATACCACCGAATCTGCTGTAAATACTGAATATTGACTATTGAGGGGTGTTGGTAATTGGTAAGATGATTTTCTCCGATGGGTGACACCCACCACTTACTATGGTAGAATATTTAGAGGTATCAGAAACAGATGGCTTTTAAGAGAGTGTTTGTAAACTAAAGATTAAGATGGCCAGAGTGCTTAATACTCGATATTCGGTGGGTTACGGCGGAAAGTTAAACTTTTGTTCCGATTCTTTGTTATTGTCGCCTAACCCACCCTACTAGACTGACACAGCTAAAATAGTGTATTAGAAAAATGCTCTAATCTTTACGGTTAATGTATTTGAATAAAAATCTATTGCACCATTTTAGGCGTGTCACGCCACTACGCCTGGATTTAATATTCCTTTTACAAACAGTCTCTAAGGTTTCATCTGTTGATTTACCAACGCTCTATTGAACTACTAAATACCAACTACTGACTACATACTAACTACTGACTACTGACTAATTATCCGGATACTATATAAATCCTGATTTTTCGTATCACATTTTATACTGCATTAGTACATTATGAAAAAAAATGTAGCCCAATTGCGAAAATATTAGGTACATATTGATATAGCAAAAGTTATAAAAAAAAGTTAATTATTATGACTAACTTTACTATCGCAATTCCTACTTATAATGGAGCTGAACGATTACCATTAGTTCTAGACAAATTACTTGCTCAAATCGGAGTAGAAGGACTATCTTGGGAAATTATAGTTGTAGATAATAACAGCACAGATAATACAAAAAAAATCATTAGTAGATATCAAGAAAACTGGTCGGATAAAATTCCATTAAAATACTGTTATGAAGCACAACAAGGTGCAGGATTTGCTAGAAAAAAAGCAGTAGAAATAGCAAGTTCTCCGTTAATTGGTTTCTTAGATGATGATAATATCCCAGCAGAAAATTGGGTAGCAGCAGCTTATGAATTTGCTCAAAAATATCCAAAAGCAGGAGCTTATGCTAGTCAAATTCATGGAGATTTTTCTGGAGAACTACCACCTGATTTTGACCGAATTAAATCATTTTTTGCCATCACAGAAAGAGGAGAGCAACCATTATTATATCAGCCTGCAATTAAGGTAATACCTCCTTCCGCTGGATTAGTAGTTCGTCGGGAAGCATGGTTAGAAAGTGTTCCAGAACAATGTATATTAGGTGGTAGAGTACCGGGTTCAATGTTAACAGGTGAAGATACAGAAACTATTAGTTATATTCAAAAAGCAGGCTGGGAAATTTGGTATAATCCAGCAATGGAAGTAATTCACAAAATTCCTCAACATCGAACACAAAAAGATTATCTAATTAAATTTTTCCGTGGTATTGGTTTGAGTCGTTATGTTACTCGAATGTTAGGAGTTAAACCATGGTTAAAACCATTGGCTTTTTTCGCTTATACGGCAAATGATAGTCGGAAAATTATCCGTCATTTACTCAAATATGGTTTGAAGTTACGAACAGATGTAGTGGCAGCTTGTGAGTTTGAACTATATATTAATAGTTTGAAAAGTCCTTTTTACTTGTGGAAGAATGGCTATTTGAATACAGTTGAACCAAACTATACTTCAGTAGTAAAATCTCAAGCAGGTTTGAGTGGCATTGATTGTCGGGAATTTTAATGAAAATTATTGCTTGGCCAGCATTTAAAACTAGGTATAAAAACCCCTATAACTGGCTATTATATTCTCAGGTAGTGCAACAAGGGCTAACAGTTACGGAATTTTCTTTTGGCAAACTGCTACGCCAATACTATGATATTTTTCACCTTCACTGGCCGACAGAAACTATTGTCCGTCATCCAAACCTAATTATAGCAGGTTTGCGGGCTGTAACTATGCTTCTTGCTATAGACTGGGTTAGGGTTAGAGGAACAAAAGTGATTTGGACAATTCACGACCAATATCCCCACAACCTCTTACATCCTAAGTTGGCACACTGGTTTCAGTCAGAGCTGATCAAGCGAGTAGATGGATGTATTAGTCATTGCCAAGTAAGTAAAGAGTTAGCAGATGCAACTTTTCCTAGATTGAGCGATCGCCCCCACGCAGTTATTCCTCATGGCCATTATCGAGAGGTCTACCCCAATAATATAAATTGTGAGGTAGCTAAAACAAATTTAGATGTTCCTTTTGACTCCCATGTACTTTTATTTCTCGGTTATATCGACTACTACAAAAATGTACCTCATCTAGTCCAAGTTTTTCGAGAATTAGCTCCTGCTAATTGGATATTATTAGTGGCAGGTAAACTAGAAGTTCCAGAAATTGGTACTCAGATATCTCAAGTTGCAGAAAATGATTCTAGGGTCAAATTAAAGTTTGAGTTTGTACCGGATGAGAAGTTACAAGAATATTTTCAGACTGCAGATTTAGTAATATTACCGTTTCAAGAGATTTTAAATTCAGGGAGTGCATTGTTAGCTCTTTCTTTTGATTGTCCTATATTAGTGCCTAATAAGGGAGCAATGGCAGAGTTGCAGGAACAGGTGGGGCAAGATTGGGTAAAGCTGTATCCAGGAGACCTAACAAAAGAGATTTTAGAATCTGGGTTAGAGTGGGCAGTCAAAGAAGGGCGATCGCCACAAGCTAATTTAGAACAGTTAGGATGGCAAAATTTAAGTCAGCAAACTATTGAATACTTTGAATATATTTGTACTCACAAAAATCACAGTAAGAGTAATATATGAAAATTGCTTACGTTACTACTTATGATGCTCTAAATCCTGCAAGTTGGTCTAAGTACAATGGCGGTAACTACGGTGCTAGTAATTTTATTTCCAAAACTTTAATTAATCAAGGTATTATCATCAACTATTTGGGACCTTTACAAAAAACATATTCTTGGCTGACTAAAAGTAAATGGTTGTTTTATAGGCACTTATTTAAAACTGATTATTATAATTGGGCTGAACCTATTGTATGCAAAAATTATGCTAATCAGGTAGCAGAAAAACTGGCAAATTTAGATACCGAAATTATTCTCTCTCCTGAAGGAGCAACTCCTACTGCTTATCTAGAATGTAAACAGCCATTAGTTATTTGGATAGATACAACCTTAGCGGAATTAATTAACTTTTTTCCCTACCTTAGTAATCTATGTCAGGAAACTAAAAATAATATCTATACACTAGAAAAAGCAGCTTTAGAAAGGTGTAAGCTTCTCATCGTAACTTCAGAATGGGCAGTGGAGACAGTAGTTAAAACCTATGGAATTGAACGGTCAAAAATCCAAGTAATTCCTAGAGGTGCAAATATAGAATTGAGACCTAATAGAACTGTTGAAGATATTCAAAACTTAGTTAAATCAAGAGGAAATAAACCATGTAAGCTCATTTTTTCTGGAGTTTTTTGGCAGCGAAAAGGGGGAGATATAGCTTTAGAGGTAGCGAAAAAATTAAATAAATTAGGTCTAGAAACAGAATTAACTGTTATCGGCTGTCAGCCTATTTCTGACGAGCCGTTACCTAGTTTTGTCAAACCATTAGGATATATTGATAAGTCTAAAGGTAATGGTTTATTGCGGATTTCTCAGTTAATAAGTGAATCCCATTTTTTGATGTTACCAACTAGAGCAGACACTAACCCTCATGTTTTGGTAGAAGCAAATGCTTTTGGAGTACCTTGTTTGACAACAAATGTGGCTGGAATACCCACAGTAATTAAGGATGAAATAAATGGCAAAATATTTTCGGTAGATACCTCAGTAGATAATTATTGTGAATATATAATTAATTACTTGACGAATTATCCAAAATATGAACAATTAGCTATGTCATCGTTTAATGAATATTTGTATCGTCTCAATTGGTCAGTGGCTGGTCAAAAAGCAAAGAAACTATTTATGGAAGTTTTGAATAATTGTTAATCTTAAGGATGTAGAAATATTTAATTTGTACTTGATATAAATATATATAAGTAAATCAGAAATATATCTATGAAAATAGCTTATTCTACAACCTATGATGTTCATAATCCTGCTAGCTGGCCTTCTAATAAAAAAGGGAATTATGGCTCAAATAGTTACATTGCAAAAACTTTAGAAAGTCAGGATATTACTGTTAACTATCTTGGTCCTCTAGAAAAACACTATTCATGGGTGACAAGAAGTAAATGGTTACTCTATAGTAAGGTATTTAAACAAGATTATTACAGATGGGCAGACCCAATAATATGTCGAGATTATGCTTATCAGGTAGCTCGAAAACTATCTATATTAAAGTCGGATATTGTACTGGCGACAGAGGGTGTTCAAACAGTTGCATATTTGAAATGTCAACAACCAATTGTTTTGTGGCTAGATACATTAACAATAGCATTGGTCGATTACTACCCAGCATTAAGTAATATTTGTCAAGAGACTAGAAAAAGTATATATAATATTGAAAAAGCAGCAATAGATAAATGTAAACTTTTGATATTTACTTCAGATTGGGCTGCCGAAAATGCTGTTAAACATTACCAAGTTAATGAGTCTAAAATTTATGTAATTCCCAGGGGCGCTAATATTGAACTTAAGCCTGGAAGAACTTTTGAAGAGGTAGAAAATATTGTTAAATCAAGAAAAGAAAAACCTTGTAAATTAATCTTTTCTGGCATAGATTGGGATAGAAAAGGTGGAGATATTGCTGTTGGAGTTGTTAAACAGTTAAATGAAATGGGTTTTAATGCTGAATTGACAATTATTGGCTGTCAACCTCAGATTAAGCCTTTGCCAGATTTTATTAAGATAGTGGGATATATTGATAAATCAAAACCAGAAGGAGAGTCAAAAATGAGGCAATTAGTAGCTGATTCTCATTTGATGATTTTGCCAACTAGAGAAGATTGTGCTCCTAATGTTTTGATAGAAGCTAATGCTTTTGGAGTACCTTGTTTGACTACAGATCTTGCAGGTATTCCAACTGTAATTAAAGAAGATATTAATGGTAAAACTTTTGCTTTTGATGCAGAAATTAAAGAATATTGTGATTATATAATTTCCCGAATGAGTGATTATCCTAGATATCAAAAATTAGCAATGTCATCATTTAATGAATATCAACAACGATTAAATTGGGATGTGGTAGGAAAAACTGCTAAACAGTTATTTATGGATTTACTTTGAAATAGCAGTCAGCGGTCAGCGGTCAGCTATCAGCTTCTAGTTGCGTGAATAGGCATCTCCAATATTGAAGAAGGAGACAGGAGACAGGAGACAGGAGGAAAATTACATGGGGATAGTCAACGAAGGGCCGCTCCGCGTCTACGCTCCCCCAAGTAATGCGTGAACACCCCCGTTGACGGTGGGGTATTAAACCCACAAAGAAAATGATAATAAAAAATAAAGTCAATTATTGCACATAAATTATCAATTCTTTCCCCCTACTTCCTACTCTCTAACAAAAACGAATTTTGTACCTCACGCTTTTTGAGAATTGCTATAATATTGAAATGCACAATAAATTAAAATTACCTTTATTTCTTTTTGGTTGTCCCCGTTCTGGTACTACTTATCTACAAAGTTTATTGACAGCACATCCAGAGATTATCTCTTTACCAGAAACAAAATTTTTTCATTATTTACTACCAGATAATGAACCTAAAAGACGAATACTTGGTATGGCTTCGCGACGATTACGACCTAAGTTAGAAACTTTGTTTAAAAATGAAATGAACCGCCCAGATTTACTGAAATATTTACCTAAAAATACTTTATTTATTAGGCAATATACTCGCAGATTTCTGAAAATTATGAATCTGCTAGCTGAGGAAGAAGGTAAAAGTATTTGGTTAGAAAAAACTCCCGAACATATACGATATATTGACTACATAGAAAAGAATGTTCCTATAGCTAAATTTATTCATATTCAAAGAAATGGAATAGATGTAGTTGCTTCACTTTATGAAGTGTCGAATAAATATCCTAAATTTTGGTATGGTGGGTTTGATATAGACCATTGTATCGATCGATGGATTGAGGCTGTAAATATTACTTCTCAGCATTTACATAAAAATAATCATATTCTGGTGAAGTATGAAAAATTGGTAGATGATACACCTACTATTTTAAAGGAATTATGCAAATTTATAGGTATAGAATTTGATAATAAAATGCTCGAAGATTATCAAGAGACTGCTAAATCTTTGATAAGAAAACAGTCAGGGAGAATCGTTAGTCAGGGTGCAGTAAATACTAGATTACAAAAGTTTTATCAGGTATTTGATCAGTCTCAGCAGGAATATATACTAAGTAGATTGACAGAATTGACACTCCACGGGATAAATCCGCGTGGATTCTGACGGTAGTTAAAACAGGGGATAAATCCACCTGTTTTTACTTCTCATCAGTTGAGGGACTGTCATTGACCCCTACCTTTGAATCATCCATACC
>NZ_JAAHGU010000052.1:0-42714 GCF_010692685.1 Okeania sp. SIO2F5
ACGCATCCTTAAAACTTTAACCTTTAGCGATCGCCTAATTTATGAAAAATACAGCTCATACAGTTACTTTTATGTTACATTATCAATATTTATGTAATATGTAAAGATGCCAGCGCTCATTGCTATAATACTCCCAACCTATCATCTAACTTAAAAGCACGGAGACAATTTTGTAACTGACGGCGACGACCCACAAAATCTTGACGAGTTGCCACCCTAAGTCTACCTTCTGGGTCTCTAAATTCAATAGTTTTCTGGTAACGGGGTGCAGGTTTCCTACCTGGTTTTCTCAAGGGAGTTACTAATACTCCCGGTAAACTACCCGCCACATAAAGTCGTAATTTATGCCAGTCTCTAGCATTAACCTTAATTAATTCCTGGTAAGTTTCTGCTAATGCTTCAGTTACTTTATTGCCAGAAGACAACCCCTGATATAGCTTTGCTGCTACTGTTGTTGCGTCTGTATCTAATACGCGATCGCCCCATCCTAAAACTGCTGTTGCACCTTGACTTAATAAAGATTCTGCCATTGACGGAATATTTTCCTGATGTGAATATCCACTCCGACAACCCGATAAAAAAATTAGTTTCGGGTGCTGAAATTGTAATTCTGTGGCAATATCTTCCGCACTACTATATTCTGCATCTCCATATTCTGTCTCAGTAATAAAGCAAGGTTTGTTATCCTCAAAAGTTGCATGACCTGTGAGATGAACAACATCAAAAAAATTCTCTTCCTGACTTTCCACCAGATAACCTAACTCAGTCAAACAACCACTTTCTTCTACTTCTAAATATAGAGGTGTTCTTTTAGTTGCCTCTAAAATACTTCCCTCCTCCGCTTCAAAATCAAGTTCAGGAAAATCGTCTCTAGTATTGCGGGGGGAACTTGCCATAAACACAACATTTAATGCTCGGTTATGAGGTTGATTTTGAAAATAAATTTGTTGACTATCTGTCATCCAACGAACAGGAATAATGGCAGGTTTACGCTGAACTAAAAATCCATTATCATCATGGAGCAATTCCCAAGGTAAATGAGCTAATCTTTCTGAGGTAGAAATTGCTAAGACAATTCCTTCCCGTCGATACTTATTGAGTTCTCTTTGCAAAATACGGTCATTTCCATCCAACCAATTATAAAGTCTTTGACCAGTTTTGGCGTAGTCGTCTGGCAGTCTTGTGTAATAACCTCTCTCTAACTTTTCAATTAGAGCAGAAATTTCTGTCAGAGATAATTGATAAGATTGGTAATCGTTAGGATGATTCCAAAAGTGTCGAAATTCAGTATAATTATCTCCTATTAATTTCAAGTTTAGGTGTAGAATTTGCATAGCTATTTTCTCAGAAACTTTCCAAAATATCTTTGATTTGTTCTACAGTTGCATCCTTCAGTAAAAGTAGTTTTTCTCCAGAAACAATTTCGATCTTATTTAATTTTTTCTCATGTTTTTTTAAACACTGAAAAATCTTCTATGCAATGGTCAGAGTATTATTAATAATGACAGAAGTTCCTGCACCAATTCCAACTATTGTCGCGATGGTTGCTAAAAGATCTGCTCTTTCATTACCAACTATTTCATAACTACCTTCTATACCTTCAATTGCCAGAATTTCTTCAATAACTTGGACAGCATCTAAACCATCAATGGCTATTTTAAGCATTGTTCAACTCACTAACTTTTTTGGTTTGATTATAACAAATAGCTAAAATGGTACGTTACGACGGATTGTTAAATGCCTTTGAGAGCTTATATTTTTGCCGTCTAACGCACCCTACTGGAGTACTTTCTAACTCATTTGATGAATAATTATTAATTATTAATTATTCATTATTCATTATTCATTAATTACTGACCACGCTCGTAAAACTTCTGCAACACTCCACGCTTGAGCAATACAACCACGGGGTGTCATCGGTTCATTACCATCAAAAATTTCACTGATATTGCCAATACCATGCACCATTAAATGTTCTGCCATCGGTTTTAATAACTCCTCAACTTTTGCTTGGTTGTTATAAATTCGTAGATGCGCTACAGCATAATGACCAATCAACCAACCCCAGACAGTACCTTGATGATAAGCACCATCTCTTTGATAAATATCACCTCCATAAACACCTTTGTATTCAGGATCGTCACTAGCTAAACTGCGTAACCCATAAGGAGTTAATAGCTTGTATGTGCATATATCCATCACTTGTTTTTCCTGCTCTGGAGTTAGTAGAGGTGGATAACTAAATTTCCCGATCGCTGGTAATGATAAGGCAAATATTTGATTAGGTCGCAAAGCAGCATCATTACCATTCGGTGTATCAAGTACATCGTAACAATAACCTTTCTCTTGATTCCAGAAACGAGCAAAACCCTTTTCCTTTATCAACCTTGCCAACCTTTCATAATCTAGATTATCCTTACCCAACTGTTGGGCAAACTTATCCATGATTTGCAGAGCATTATACCAAAGCGCACTAATTTCAATGGGTTTACCAATACGCGGTGTCACTACCCAATCACCTACTTTGGCATCCATCCAAGTAATCTGTGAACCTGTTTCTCCGGCATAAATTAAACCATCGTCAGTATCCAACTGAATATTGTAGCGGGTGCCTCGGCGATAGTAGTCAATGATTTCTGCTAAAGTTGGAAACAATTCTACTAAAAGTTGGCGATCGCCTGTAGCTTCATAATATGCACGAACTGCTTCAAAATACCAAAGTGTGGCATCTACAGTATTATAATCTGGTGTACTACTACCGTCGGGGAAGCGGTTTGGCAACATTCCTTGGTCAACATACTCAGCAAAGGTGAACAGAATAGACCGGGCGACATCAAATTGTTTTGTACAAATAGTTAAACCAGGTAAACTAATCATTGTATCGCGACCCCAGTCTTCAAACCAATGATAACCTGCAAGGATAGTTTTGCCGTATGGATGTTTGGACGATTTGCGATCAACAATAAATTGGTTAGCTGCTAATACTAATTGGTCGATCCAGTCTGGTGTTATTTTGGCTGTAGGTTGAGCTTTTGTCTGGGTAAATGATTTCCAGAATTTAATGACTGGATTTTTGACTTCTGAGTTAGATGTTTTGGTAGTGGCAAATTTTTGGATTATTTGTTGTTCGTAATTATGATGAAAAGCTAGTTCTCTCTCGCCATTAGTAGTAGCATTTTCTTTTGTGCTGGCAACTATTGTTAGAGATTTACCTACTTCAATTTGTGCATTAAAGGTGACAGCGTGTAGGTGGTCTTCTAATTCTTGTTGACCGCGATATTTTTCTACTGCTAAATTAAATCCGTAATACCAATTATTGGCAGGTGTGGATACTAATTTTTTGTCATCTCGATGAGTATCTGTCAGAAGATATAAGGGTGTTGCTTCAGGAAAAGCTCGTATACAGATTCCCTTTTTAATGTTTTCGGTGCTGATTTGCCAATCTTGAGCGTTGGTATGATGATGATGATCGCGATGGTTAATTAATGCTTTAATTTCCAAGTTTAAGGGTTGACTACCATTGCGCAAATTATAATGAATATAGGTGGTGTTTTCTCCTTGTTCCATCCAGATCCGCTTTTCCAATACCACATCTGCAAATGTAAATTTCCATACTGGTATTGTTCCTTCTAGGTGGAAGCTTTCTGTTTGTTGATAACCTTCTGGGTTTGCTGTGCCATCAGCCCAACGGTTACAGTAAAGAGGATAGTCTAGACCTTTATACTTGGCAGTTTCATCTAGTTTTGTTAGCAATAATGTACGCCCTAATGGGGGTTTGAGAGCTGCTATGAGTAATCCATGATAGCGACGGGTTAGGATGTTAGCTACTGTGCCAGAAGCGTAGCCTCCAATACCGTTTGTTACTAACCATTCGCAGGATTCAGCTATGTTGAGATTACTACAAGTTTCTTGATCGAAACTGATGACCATAAAATCAAATATTCACAATATATAAGTGCAGAGGTTTTTGTTAAAACCCGATTTCTTTATATCATAAAGGAAGAGGTAAGAAGGAAGAGGCAAGAAGGAAGGAGAAAGGAGAAAAAAGAAGAGAATAAGCAAAATACTAATACTAATTTTCTTAATTTTTTAGACAATCCAGAAGCAATATTTTAGGTACAAAATTCTATTGATTTGAAACTGGTTTGAGTTTCCAACCACACTGATGATTTTTGGTTCTACTATTTCTTTGTTGAATAAAAAGTCATGCGTATGGGCGAGTGACACCTAATAATAAAAGTGTATCAGAATTTTTGGTACCGCGCAACCCTAATTCCCTTCCGCCGCGCCACTTTTTTAGATCTCCACAAAATGACAAAATGTGATTATTTCTAATTCTCTGTATTGCGATCGCCGATCAAAACATGATTTTTAGTTGAATAAAAAGTCATGCGTATGGGCGAGTACCACCCAATAACAAAAGTGTATCAGAATTTTTGGTACCGTGCAACCCTAATTCCCTTCCGCCACGCCACTTTTTTAGAGCTTCACAAAATGACAAAATGTGATTATTTCTAATTCTCTGTATTGCGATCGCCGATCAAAACATGATTTTTAGTTGAATAAAAAGTCATGCGTATGGGCGAGTACCACCCAATAACAAAAGTGTATCAGAATTTTTGGTACCGCGCAACCCTAATTCCCTCCCGCGCCGCTTTTTTTTTTAGTGCTTAATGCAATGAAAAATCTAGTAATTTCTTTTATTTAAGATTGAAGCTCTAAAATACATTTTGCTTCTAATAAAACTAAGTCTGGAATATCTAGAACTTGACAACTTTTCTGAACATTTAACAAACTGGGAACGACACCATTTTCCATCTGCATCTTAACTACAGCAGCAGCAGTATTATTTAATTGTCTAAGACGATGATTTTTCGTGACATATTCTAAAGTCAACCCTTGAGAATCTAATAACCAAAAATCAATTCCATATTTTTCAATAAAATTTTGTACCTGTTTTAAATCAGGACTATATTGTGCTTGGATTAAATCCTTAGCTCGTTGTTTTATTTCCCGATAATATCCCTGATGATAAGGTAAAGCATATTCCGAACCTACTAATATTGAACGTTGAGCAAAAGTAGGAATATTATTAGCTTCTAATGCTAAAGAAGCAACCCGAATATCTGAAGGTTGTTGGGCTAAATATTCATAAAGTTGGGGTACTTTTCCCACAACATAATTAGTCACAGGAAAGTTGTTGGTTAAAGCTGGATATAAAAGGAGGAGAATTAGCACTATATATATAGATATAGTTTTGATTTTGGCTACTGGTTTTGTTTTCGAGGACTGGTTGAGTAGACGAAATTTGTGCCAGACAAAATCAATTATCAAAGTGAAGGCTATGCCACCCGCTAAAGCCATAATTATTCTGAGACTATGTTGACTGTAACGACTGGGATGATGTAACCGAAATAGTAAAAAGTGAGCAGCTAAAAATATTCCGGTTGATGCTAATAATAATTCTGGTAAAAGGATTATTTTATGAGTGATTTTTTTGGGTAGGGGGAAGTATTTTGAAAAATATTTTAAGCTTAATAAAATGAGTAATAATCCTGCCCAAACTTGAGGAGGTAAGAAAGATTGAGATAACCATTCTGGGGGGATAATGCCTGAGCGATCGCCTGTTAACCAAAAGTCAAAACTATTATTTGAAAAGAAGGAAGCTCTACCCCCTGGCCAGAATTCCGGTAAATTTTTAGCTTCAGCTAATGTAATAATCGGACTATATTCGGAGGTATTCAAAGCATAGGGTAAAAGTACGAAAAAACCTGTAGTTAAACCAATAGCTAAAATGATAAATTTTGGGCGACTTCGGAAGTGGATAAAATCTAAGACTAAGACAGCAAGACAGAGTAAAACTCCTTGGGGATAAAATAATCCGAGCAGAGCGATCGCTACAGCAATTCCTAACCAAGAATGTCTGAGGAAATAGTATAAAAATGCCAAAAATAAAGGATAGAAAAATGCTCTGGGGGTAGCGGAGATTAAGTCATCTTTTAGCCAGAGATTTTGATTCAAAAATAATGTGCTGAGAAACCCGGCAATTGGCACTGGGAATATTTCTATTTCTACCCTAAAACAATAGGCAGTTGTGATTAATCCTAATACGATTGGCAGAAATTTATTTAATAGTAAAGGTGAAATGCCGATGAGGGAAAATAATTTATAAAAATAGGTATATCCGGTGGGAGCAACAGATTGAAAATAGTCAGCAATAATATCGTTAGGAAAAAGTTCGGGATTGAGAAATCTTGCCATCCAAAAAACGTGGGAGCGAGCATCATCCTGGACTACATATTCATTACTAAAAGCGGGAATAATTCCTAAAATTCCACAAATTGCTGCTAAACCCAGACTTAAATAAAACCAAAATCTGACTGGAGTGGGTGCAGTTAAAAACTTATGCAAATTAATTTTTCCATAGTCCATAGATAGTTACAAAAAAATAGTTGTCAACTACTAAATTCCTATAAAAACAGCAAAAAAAATTATTTCCAGACAAAAAGTGACGGTACTCTAAAGATAAATTCTGACCTAATATAGCAACCGCCATAACTGTCGCCATAACTGTTAGGACGCTTGACGCAAGATAAATTCTATTCTGTGTGAGAATTGATTTGATTTTTGATTTTTAGAGATGTCTATTCATTTTGACTCCTGACTTCTAAGAAATAACCTAGTTATTTGTAGCAAATATTTATCAAATTGGTGTAAGACAGAGAAATATTTTTCTCACTGTTCCTTGTTGTAGAGTAGTACCAAAGTTTCTAAAGATTCTATGAAGACAAACACTTCGTATCTATATAAAAATACCATAAGTAAAACTTATAGTAATGAACGTATTTATGTTGTTACACGGTTTTTACTTCTATGAATAATTAATAAAAATCAATATTATTTTGCTAATAAATAAAATTGTGACTCTCAACAATTCAGATATTAAATCTAAAAAACTGGAGAGTATTGTGTATGAATAATTATGTTAATTTGACACTTAGAATCAAGCAAATATGATAATAAAACCGTCAAAGTAAATAAACTATAACCCCGCGCTTCTTGAGCATATAAGACCAAAATTGGAGAAGTTGCCGTCAGAGCGATTGCTACTTCTCCAACTAATGATTTATTAAATAATTATCGGCATAACCAATAAACACAAGGAAATACTAACAAGCTAACTACAGCAGAAAAACTTCTGATTACTTCTATAGAGTTATCAAATAATTTTACCCACCATCTCAAAAGTATAAAATATATGGGAACCTGTTCGGGATTTTCTGTTGCTAAAGAGTTAATGGTACTAATAAAAGTTTTGTTAGAGTCGATATTTAGATATTGTTGTAAATTTTCCTGCTCGACTACACCAGATTTTTTCAGAATGTCAGAAAAATTTTCTTTTGTATAGCCAGCTATTCTTACAGAAGTAATTATCTCATCGTGCCAGTAAACTTTTCGGTCAATATTGATGAATCCGAAGTAGACTCCTAAGATTAAGATGATTATAATTAAGACTCTTAACCAATGAAAGTAAGATTTTTGCATCGAATATTCTGAGGTTTAAGTAATACCATTTCTCAAAAACTTTTCAACCCGTATCTTGAGTAGGGGAGTAGGGAACTAACCCCTAACCCCTCCCAAGAGGGGAAGTAAGGGAGTAGTCAACATAATAATAATTAATGCACTCCTAGGGTGCTAATTATCAAAAAAGTGATAAGGCTAGTGTTAATTACTTAATAATTGAAGTACTACCTAAGTATAGCTTTAATGCATGGTAATTGGTATAAATATTTATCCTGAATAACTACTTGATTTATTTCCGCTGACTCTTTTTTTCTGATGCTTTTAAAATCCAGAGTTCTCCACTGTTATGAACTAATTCTAGTGGGGAGTTTTCTTGTGTTTCTAATCCTGAAATTAAACTCCATTCTGGGCGAAATACAAACACATGACTAAAACCATCAGGAATTTCTGGTATATCACCCACTTCAACAAATTTAAATTTAACTTGAGGATTAAGTAAATAACTTAGAGAAGCTAATCTCAGGGAATGATTACTAATTACAAGTGGGTTGTTTGTTTGGTTAATTATTTTTGCTACTTGAGGGTCATAATAACTACTATATTTATGCCACCAAGTTTCTGCTTGGGAACTAATTCCACAAGATATTACTCCTACAGAAATTAGAGTAACTGTTACTATTTGCCAAAGTTTATATTGAACTTGGTTACTAAAGTTGGTTAAATTAGTAGCCAAAAGATAAGCAACGGATATTTGAATTCCTAAGTAAGTAGGGATGAAATAACGAGGAATAGTTGAACGTTGTCCCCCAGAGATTAAATCGGGAATTATCAAAGTTATAGGAGTTAATAATATCAAGGTTAAAATGAATATACTTACTGATTTAGGTGCATTCCGACAAATAAAATAAATTGAGTATATGACTAAGACTACAGTTATCAATAATAGATACGGCCAGATTGTATTGAGACTTAATAAAGCATCATTATCAAAAACAATATTTTTGACATCAAATAATCTTTCTGGAGAGCCAATTTGAATATCAATAAAAGTAAAACCTAAATTAATCAACCATCTTTTCAACAAGGTTAATAAAGGTGCTGCTTGAGATACCCATTTTGTGCCATCGAAATGCTCAATTATTACTATTAGCCATGGTAAAAAAATTAAAAATCCAGAAACAGATGCTAGGAGATAAGATTTTGATTTTTTGGTTAATTTTAGTTTTTCGATTAAAAGTATATATAATCCATGACCCAAGACTACTAATATGGAAAAAAGATGAGTATATAACGCAAAGATTAAACTTACTGTGTAAATTTTCCAGTTACGTTTAGTGGGGATTTTCATTGCCCGAAGTAAGGCAATACTTGATAATAAAATTGTGACTGTAAATAAACTATAAACCCGTGCTTCTTGAGCATATAATACTGAAATTGGAGAAACTGCCGTCAGAGCGATCGCTATTTCTCCAACTAATGGTTGATTGAACAATTCTCGGCATAACCAGTAAATACAAGGAAATATTAATAAGCTGGTCAAAGCTGAGAAACTTCTGGTTACTGCTACAGAATGACCAAATAATTTTACCCACCATCTGAGCAGTACAAAATAAATCGGCAAATGTTCGGGGTTTTCTGTTGCTAAAGAGTTGATAGTATTAATGACATTTTTATTAGGGTTAGTTCCTTGATACTGCTGGAAAAATTTCCCACTAATTATGCCAGCTTCATCGGTTATATCTTCTAATTCGCCCCTAGTATAACCAGCAATTCTTAAGGAGGTAATTGTTTCATCGTACCAGTAAACTTTGCGGTCAATATTTATGAATCTGAAACATATTCCTAAGATTAAGGTAATGGCAATAAATATTTTTAGCCAAGTAAAATAAGGTTTTTTATAGAACATTAAATCAGTTATCAGTTATCAGTTATCAGTACCTCCTGTAATAAGGAGGCAAGAAAATACGGAATCTTCTTTTTCTCTTTGTCTCATAGGTATGGCTCCGAGACCTCGCCATTCCACCCTACGGAAAGCTGCAAAGATTAACCGCTTTTTATCCTCTTAAAAGAAGAAGCTTCAGACTTAAATTTTTCGGTGATATATGGTAGGTTTTACGTTCAATTTCATTAGTAATTTAAACCTCACTGACTTCTGACTCCTAATAAAGAACCTAGTCTGCTGTAATTATTTTTTTGCTTTCCCTAGATTAATTAGAGATTTTTCAGCATTTTTTGTTAGTAATTTTTTTGAACTTTATCAAACAGGGAATATTTTGTCAATGATAACTGTTTATATAAAGGAAGAAAAGAAGAAAAATTTTTCAATAGTAGCTATTTTTCAATAATTTGATACATCTTATATAAATTATCGATATAAGTTCTTTCTACTCCTGAACATTGAATAGAATCATCATTTTTAATAATTATATGAGTTATCTGATATTTATCAATTAAATTTTGCAAAGCCTGACATTTAGCTATGGCAAAATTATCATAAAACTGCTGTGCCATTAATAATCTATTGTGCCATTCAATAACTTCTGTATCTTTGTAGGGATGAGATTTAAGATTAATCAAAATTGGCGCACCTGTAGCAATTCTAAAATCAACGAATTTTCCAGAAGCGTAAGGAACTAAATATATATCTCCCGCCTGTTTATTTTCTTTGACATATTCCATAATAATTGGCGTATCTTTTTGATTAATAGTTAGCTTTTCTAGTTGTATTCCCACTCCTGACAATATGAACAGATATATTCCTACTAAACTGCCAATTTCAAGTGTTTTTTTGTATTTCATAATTTGAGGATAATATCTATCAAAAATAACAGCCACAATATAGGCACTTATCATACAAGTAGAAATCGGAACTAAAAAAGCGGATACTCGCCAAGGGGTAAGAAACGCCAAAGTATTACTGACAGAAATTATTTGAATTATTGTCAGAATAGTAGCTGTGGCAAAGGGCAAAAATAAGATAAAAAATAGTCTAGTTTTGCGGAGGAGATAGAGAGCGATCACTACTACTAAGATTTGAATTGGGGCGGCAGGTTCAGTTAACCAAATATCGGGGAAGGAATGATGGGGAATTCGATTTACAAGTAAGCTTTCAGAAATTTGAAAAAGCTCTGGAGACGTGGGTCTAAAAGTAATAGTCATATAACTGACTACTGGTAATACAGATATAAATGAAACGACAGCTATTAATAATGATTTTTTGAGATTATTTTCATTTTTATAAGTGAGAATCAGATAAGCTAAAGTGAGTAAAGCTGCACTAGGGAAATATGTGGGATGAAAGGTTGCAGCTATTCCTAAAGCTAAGACTGCTAAAAAAGGTTTTTTTCTGAGAAAGGCATATATAGAAAAGATAATTAAGACTCCAAATGTACAGGGTTGAAAATATCCACCGAGAATATATTGTTCGGCTAAACCATAGTGGAGATGTACATGAGTTTTAAAGTCAAATAT
The DNA here is from genome assembly GCF_010692685.1 of Okeania sp. SIO2F5. Classification (NCBI taxonomy): domain Bacteria; kingdom Bacillati; phylum Cyanobacteriota; class Cyanophyceae; order Oscillatoriales; family Microcoleaceae; genus Okeania; species Okeania sp. SIO2F5. The sequence goes on from NZ_JAAHGU010000052.1 coordinate 10,996, forward strand.
TCTAATTTGTAGACAGTGGATAGTCAGGAGCAGGAGAAAATAAATTAGTAGTTTGAGTCGGGAAGTATTAATTTTAAAAATTACTGAAGCAATGCCAAGCATACTGTAAATATAGATGCCAAAAATGAGGATGTAATAAAAGTAGAAAAAGTTTTCATGAAAGTAAGTGTAAGTAATTTGAACTAAAAAAGTAAAAGCGGGTAAAGGGTCGAGTCTATTAGCTAACCAATCTTGGTTTAAATAACCTAAATCAGCTTTAGCTAATCCTTGTAAAAATTTAGTATGTTGATTTGAGGTATATAGAGGGTCTTGAGTATAGGAAATTCCGAAAATTAAGCCTAATATAAAAATTTGAGCTATCGGATTGAGGATTTTATCTTTCAAAGTGTTAATTTTCACCATTTCATTACCTTAAAGAAGGAAGAAGTAAAAAGTGGATAGGGATACTGAAAAGTTACTACTTCATGGAATTAACCCTAACTAATTATAGACACCGTGTAGATATAAGGTATTAAATCCAGATAGAATTCATATAGAAAAGATAATACTAGAAAATTTACAACTGATAACTGAAATAACACCATATTGTAAATTTATTTAGAAGTTAATCTTAATCTCTGTTGCCCAAAAACATAGAACTATAGTCGTTTAACTTAAGGATGAGAAAAAAATAGGGTAAAATACTCAAATAGAATTGAGGAGAGTTTAAAGAATGAGTTATAGTTTAGACTTAAGAAAAAAAGTGATAGATTACGTAGAAAGCGGTGGTAAAATCACCAAAGCAGCGAAACTCTTTGGAATAGGAAGAGCATCCATATATAGATGGTTAGATAGGGAAGAACTTGAAGCCACAAAAGTAAGGAATCGTCACAGAAAACTAGATATAAAAGAATTAGAAAAAGATATAAAAGAAAATCCACAAGCAAAACTTAAACTCATAGCAGAAAAATTTGGAGTCAGTACAACAGCAATTTGGGGTGCCCTGAAAAAAATAAAAATAACTAGAAAAAAAAAGAACTGCGTTATAGACAAAGCAATAGAAAAGAAAGAATAAAATATGATAGCTCCTGGAGAGAATTAATAAAAATATATGGAAGTCAAAGTAAGGGTATATATTGATGAATCAGGATTTGAGGAGGAAAGCAGTTGTATTTATGCTTGGTCAAAAACAGGTAAGAAAATTGATGGAGACAGACAAGGAAAGGGAGGAAAAAGAGAACACCTATTAGGTTAGAGAAGAAAAAGAAAAAAGGACCTAATTGCCCCAATGATATTCACAGGAAGTTTAAATGCAGAAGGCTTTGAAGGCTGGCGATAAAAATATTTATTAGTCTCATGAGAAATTCCTTGAGTATTAATTATGGATAATGCTCCAATCCATGGCAAAAATATAATTAGAGAAATGGTAGAAGAAACGGAACATCAAGTAATATTCCTCCCCAAATATTCTCCTGATTTAAATAACATTGAACATGATTTTAGTGCATTAAAGAGAGCCAGAATGTATGGCGATTCACATAAATCTTTAGATGAAATTATGCGTGATTATTGTATAGTTTAATGTCTCATTCTTAAGTTAAATAACTATATATAGCCGATCGAGCGATAAATTTTTGTATAATTTTCAAGAAGTCTACTAAATATTTATCTGATGATAAGCCATGTCAAAAAAAATTAATCTTCCTGAACCTATAGGTTTTATTTTTGCCTTTGTATTAGGATTATATTTGTTATTTGGTTCTGAACTGACAACCCTAAAATGTAAACGCTTCCAGTTAAACCAAAAAGTAACCTGTGAAGTTACTTATTTTGGCTTGCTTGGAAAACGTATTACTGAAATTATTCCAGGACAGCTTCAAGGTGCTAAAAAAAAGCGAATGGGTCATAAACGAAAGAGTGGATATGGAGTATTTCTTTTGACTGAATATGATGAAATTCCAATACAAGAAGCTTTTTCTGCTTCAAGTGAATTAGTAGCTACTCAAAAAGTAGAGCAGGTTAATAATTTTATTAACAACCCAGAGCAAATTTCGCTTGAAATGCTACAGCATCCTAACTGGTTTATAGTTTTTTGGGGAATTATATTTGTTATTTCGCCTATGTTATCATTGGTACTTATGTTGTTAGGATCTGGAGAAAGGAAATCTAGCATCCGGAGAATTCAAAGAGAACTTTCCTATCCTTATCATGAGGATGAAAAATCAGATATAAGTTAGCTATAAGCGAGTTTAAATTTAACAAAAGAATAGCAAAAATGTAATCTTGATAACGATAAATTAAATATAGAAGAAAAAGGTTGCTAATTTCAGTATTTTTCTTATTGCTTATTCAAGCAAAATACATTTACTTTCCAAAACCCATAATTTTTCTGTTTCTAAAACTGAACATTTATCTATAGTGCCAACTATGGCAGGAATAGTTCCATTTTGGAGGTTAATTCCAATCTGATTTCCCATTTGATGATACCACTGTCTCAACCAACGATTCTTCAGAACATATTTTGGCATAAATGCTTGACGATCTAAGATTAAAAAATCTATTTCATAAGTATTGATAAAATTCTGAATCAATTGAATATCTGAATGATACTGAGCAAAAATAAATTCTGTAGCTCGTTGTTTAATTTGATTGTAATAACCGAGATGATAGGGAATGGCATATTCCCAGGCAAACAATACCGAACGTTGAGAAAATGTAGGGATATAATTCACCTCTTCTGAGAGAGAAGCAATGAGAATATCTTTTGGTTGTTGAGCAAAAAATTCATAAATTTCTGGAGATTTACCTTTTTGATAATCAAGGTCAAAAAAATTTTTCCACAAGCTAAAATTACCAATAAGTAAAATCCCTAAAAATCCCATAAAAATTAATCCTGCAACTATTCTACTTTTGTCGGATGGTTGTTGAGTTACCCACTGAAAGACGGCATCTAAAATTATGCACAAAACAACGGCAGTTGCTATAGCTAAAATTATCCGAAAACTATGATTTGTGTAACGACTTGGTAAATGTAACTTGAATAATAAAAGATGAGCTGCCACGAATAAAACTACACCAGCAAAAAAAATCTGAACTAACAATTTAATATTCGGTGTTATTTTTTGAATTAAAGGTGGTCTTGTCAGAAAAATTCTTGCCCCATCAAAGTTATGGGTTTTATCTTCTTCCTTCTTCCCTCTTCCTTCTTCCTTCTTCTTGCTTCCCTCTTCCTTCTTCCTTCTTCCCTCTTCCTTCTTCCTTCTTCTTGCTTCCCTCTTCCTTCTTCCTTCTTCCTTCTGAAAAAGTATTGGCAAAAATAATCCAAGTATTAATATGTGAGGCAGAAATAATTGTTGAGGTAAAATGCCACTACGACTGCCGAAGATGAAAAAATCCCAAGAATTTTGTAAGAAAAAAACACTTCTACCAGCTGCACCAAATTCTGGCAAAACTTTTGCTTGGGATGCTGTAATTACAGGTTCATAATTACTAGAATTTAAAGCATAAAAGAAAATTACCAACAAACTTAATCCTAAACCTACTCCACTAAATAGATAATCCTGTGGACTTTTGCTCAGACAAAACCGCCTTTTTTCCCAATTTAAAAGTCTAATAATTAAAATCAAAGCAGTCAGGATAACGTATTGAGGATAAAATAATCCCAATAGAGCGATCGCTACTAAAAATGGAACTAATGATTTTCGCAATAAATAGTATAAAACTGCCAGAAATAAAGGATATAAAAAAGCTCTTGGTGTGCCAGAAGCTATATCATCTTGAAGCCAGATATTTTGACTTAATAATACTGAGGCAATAAAACCAGCAAAAGGTATGGGCAATATCTGAAAAAAAATTCCAAAACAGTAGGCACCAGTTATCAAACTTAAAGGTAATGGTAATAATTTATTCAGGAAAATTGGGTCTATTCCTACTTGGGCAAATAACCAATAGAAAATTTTATAACCCCATGGTGCAACAGACTGAAAATAATCAGCAATTAAGTCGTTGGGAAATAATTCTGGGTCTAAAAAACGACGCATCCAAAAAACGTGCTGTCGTGCATCGTCTTGCACAATATATTCTTCACTAAATGCTTGTTGAAGTGCTAATAAGCTATATATTGCTGCGAAGGTTAAGCTGAGAATTAGCCAGAATATTTTCTGATTTGTTTTTGGGGTATTTGATGGGATTAAAATTTGTTTAAGCTTTTGGATATACATGATTTTGTAGTAACGGTGTAGATTCAAAGCGTGCCTTGCTGACAGCCTGCCTCAACCTTATTTTTACTATGTTATATTGATTTATGGTAATTGCTTATCTATAGCGCTACGCGCTAGGGAATAACGAAATAATCTGTAGGGACGTTGCATGCAACCTTCCTACCTATTCCTTAAGCACAAAAATCATAGCTAAATTCACCAACACCTTGAAAATTTGTGAGTTATAAAGGGAGTTACCTGAAATTTAAGATATATCCCCCTAGAAATAAATTTTCTACCCCACACTTTCTAGGGTTTTTTAGAATTTTACTTCATACAAATAATTCAAACAAAACTGTATTGTTTTTTTGTTATAGCAAGCAAGGAGTTGGTTAGGACTTATGCGGATGATTAACCTTAGATAAAGAAATGCTTTTCCTACTGTTCCCTGCTATAACTCATATTATATAGATATACATAAGACCCTGGTTTTTCAAAGGTATCCATTCTCAGACCAATTTCATCCAAATAATAATTTAAAAATCTCCTTTCTGCGGGAATATGAGTATGAGAAAATAATAACCAAACTCTTTTATTCCCCCGCAGTTTATCTAAGTCTTTTTCATATCTTGTCATTTCAGCAATTGATAATTCTTGACCGTCATATTTATCTAAGTCATCCACACCAATAATATAATCTCCCTCTTGATAACCATATTTTTCTGCATAATACTGAAACTGATATATACCTCGTTGATAAATATATAAAATGTCTCCTGGTTGCTGATGTTTTTGAATATAATTCAGCACAGGTTTAATTTCTGAATAAGTTCTCGGGTCTTCTATCGAATCAATAGCTTTTGATAAGGGTTTATATAACAATAAGATAACCAATAAAATCCCAATAATTTTTATCGGTCGAGATTTAGGTTTACTCAGAATATAACCTCCACCTGCTGCAATGAGAAAAATTACGAATGGTGTGAGAAATAAAACTAGACGACTCCGAAATGGGTATTGGTGTAAAAAGGATGCTAAAAAAGTTACGAATAATGGAGAAAGTAACAACAACAAAATTTCTTTTCTGCTCAACCAACAAGAAATACAACCTACTAAAAAAAGGATAATAGCTAATCCATCCATCCATTTAGTAAAACCCAAAGGTTTATAGAAAAATTTGCCAAAAGTATCTAACATCCAAATAATATCAAATGGGGAATTAGGAAAACCATCCCCCCAAGAAGTTGTGAGAGTTTCGTTGCCAGTTAAATTTATCAGAGATACAAAATAGAAAATGATAAAACTTAATAACCAACCTGAGTAAATTACTAATAACTGTTTGGTTTGACTAAAGTTTTTATGCCATAAATTAATTAGTAAAGCACTACCCCCAATACTTGCCAAAATCAAGATAGAAGGATGAGAAAACCAAATAGCGATCGCTCCGAGCAAACCAAATTTAATTATTTGACCAAAGTTCAATTTTGCCTTAACCAAAGGTAGTAATAATAGATATAAAAGGAGAGCGATCGCTACATCACTAGAATATTGTTTTACTTCTGCGGAATAGTAGACTAAGTATTCCAAACTGGCAAACAAAATTAAACCGATAGGAATAGCAGATTTAGGAATCAACTTTTTTGCTAATTCATAAAATACAAACAACGAACCTACGCCACAAATAAAAGGAAATAATCGTAGAGCATACTCGTTATTCCCTAATATCTTAACTGCCAATTTTTCTACCATCAAAAAACCAATTGGGGCACCTTGGTCATAATCCAAAGGTTGGAATAATTCCAAATAAGAACGATTGACAATATTCAAAGCCAAAACCGCTTCATCCGCCCAAAGAGAACGATTAGATAAATATTGAACTAACCTTAAAGCTACCCCAAAAGCAATAATTAAATATGGCAGTATTTGATTTTCAAGGAAAAACTTAAAATCTGGTAAACCAAACTTTTTATCCCTAATAATTTCCATGTTAATTCAAAAGTCAAAAGTCAAAAGTAAGATTTTATAGAGCTACAAAACTTTAATTTTACAGTAATTTACCGAAATTATTGAACATTTAAAGTTGAAAGTTATTTGTGACATAGTCAATTCAAAAGTTAAAAGTTAAAAGTTAAAAGTAAGATTTTATAGAGCTACAGAACTTTAATTTTACAGTAATTTACCGAAATTATTTACAGCATATTTCGGGCAAATGAGGTACAAGCTTGAATAGTAAAATCATTGTAGTGCGGGCATCTTGCCCGCGACAGGTGTACCTCATAACAACGGGAAGCGCTTTAACATTTAAAATTTGAAACTATTATACCAATTTGAAAAAAGAATGCTATATTTAAGTGACATTTCAATTATTAAGTAATTAACACAAGCTGAATTTTTTTTCGATAATTATTAGCCATTTATTGTTAATTATTCTTATTTTACCTCTCCCCTACTCCCTCACTCCCCTACTCCCCCGCTGAATAAAATGTACAAAACATTTATCAAATTGGTATTAGTCAAGCTTTTATCTAGAACTAAAAAAAAGCAATGGCTGATGGCTGATTGCTGATTGCTGACAGCTAAATGCTTACTGAGATTTTCTAATATTCTGCATTTTTTCCATAGCCATTAAATATTGTCCGAAAAATGGTAAACCAGCAATTGCTGGTAATACATAACGGGATGTACAAAGTAATCCTAAAGCTGCTCCAACTTCTGTAGAAAAATAAGGTTGATAAAACAGAATAAAAGCAGCATCACGAGTACCAACTCCAGCAAAAGTTAAAGGTAATAATCCAGCCAAAATTGCTAAGGGAGATAATGCTAAACTTGCCAAAAGTGGAACCGAAACATTTAACGCTAGAGTAAAAAACCAAATTTGTAATAAATGCCCGAACCAGATAAATATTGAAGTAGTAGCAATTTTGGTTAATTGTGCTTTGTCGTGCCAAAAATATCTGTGCATTTCTATCCAAGAATGCTCTAAACTATCAATCTTTGAATCTATTTTTTTCGGAGCAATTTTTCGTGCTATTTGAAAAAATATATTGGTAAATTTGCGAGAAGATAATAATAATAATCCAATAATTAATCCTAAAGTGACTCCGGCAGTCATTACCCAAAATAATAAATCTTTTTCTGGATAAACAATCAATCCAAAAGCACACCATATTAACAAAGAAACTAAATCACAAGCCTTTTCAAATATCACTAGAGAAAGAGATAAACTTCCCTCTAAATGTCCTCTTTGTTTCATAAAATAAGCTTTGACAATATCTCCCATTTTTGAGGGTAATATCATATTTAATACACTGGCAGCTAAAATTAATTGATTTGCTTCTCTAAAATTTAGATAAGATGATGATTTACTCCCTCTTTTTGGCATTAATTGTTGTAACCGCCAAGCAGTTAACATTGTCAATGGCGCTATCATACTAACACTGATTACCATCCATACAGGGTGAGAATTTTGGAATACTTTTATCAGTCCAGTAAAATCAATTTTCCAATAGATAGCTGTCAGAATAAGTAAACTGATAATTATAGAAATTAGTCGTTTCATAAGGGATGCTCAAGTCTTTAACTTAGTCTAAATGTAAGCATTCAGCTATCAGCAGTCAGCTATCAGCTAAATGCTTACCATTTTTTCCATTATTTTCGGATAATAACTTATATCCAGTCCGCCTAATTAGTAATAAAAAACTTTCTTCTTCTCTTCCTTCTTTTTTCCTCCTGACTTCTGACTCCTGACTTCTGACTCCTTCTTCAATATGCTGGAACTTTAACAACCTCACTACCAGACAAACCAAAAGCTTTATGAATAGCTTGCAACGCTTTTACACCATCCTCCTCTTCTACCACACAACTAATTTTAATTTCCGAAGTAGCAATCATCAAAATGTTGATTTTACTTGCTGCCAACGCCTCAAACATTTGTGCTGCCGCCCCTGGATGGGCAATCATTCCAGAACCGACTACACTCACTTTAGAAATAGCATTCTCCAACACCACTTCTCCCCAACCAAACTCTAATGCTGCATTTACCAAAATTTGATATGCAGTTTCTCCCTCTGGTTGGGAGACAGTAAAAGCAAGATCGCGAGTCAAAACCCCATCCACACTATGACAACGTTGTGACTGGATAATCATATCCACACTAATATTATTCTGCGCCAACAAACCAAATATTTTGGCTGCCATTCCTGGGCGATCCGGAATTTGACGCACTGCGAGTCTTGCTTGCTTTATGTCTAAAGCAACTGCTCGCACTGGTGAGGAAACTTCTTCCGACTCAGAAGCAGCAGAGTTACTAGAAATATCTGCAACATCCACATCAAATGCTTGACACAAAGAATGAACTGCCTTTTCACAGTCTTCTGCATCAACCACACAACTGACCTTAACTTCCGAAGTAGAAATCATTAATATATTTACTCCTGCTGCTGCCAAAGTCTCAAACATTTTTGCTGCTACTTGTGGTCGTCCGATCATTCCCGCACCCACAAGACTGACTTTAGCAATAGGTAGCTCTTGTGTTTTGACTTCCGGTTCGCCCAAAGTGGGGTCAGAATTCTTACCTAAAGCAGGTAGTATAGCATCCGCTACCGCTGCCGCTTGTTTCAAGGTATCTTTCCCGACAGTGAAGGCAATATCATTAGTATTACTTTCGTGAATAGACTGAATAATCAAATCTACATCTATATTTTGTACGGCAATACCAGCAAATAATTTAGCTGCCACACCAGGGCGATCGGGAACGTGCAACAGAGAAACTCCTCCTTGGTTAATGTCATATTCCACAGCATCTACAGATTTTGTCAACTCCAAATCTTGCAAAGCACGATGTTGGGGTATTGGGGAAACTACACGAGTACCAGGAGCATCGCTCCAACTAGATAAAACTACTAATGGCATTCCATAATTTCTAGCAATTTCAACTGCCCTGGGATGCAGCACTTTTGCCCCTAAACTTGCCAACTCCAACATTTCATCACAGGTAATGTCTGACATTAACTGTGCTTCGGGTACTATGCGGGGGTCGGTTGTTAAGATTCCAGGTACGTCTGTATATATTTCGCACCTTTCTGCTTGGAGTGCTGCTGCCAATGCAACTGCAGAAGTATCCGAACCGCCTCTACCTAATGTTGTGATTTCCTGGTGGCGAGTCTGACTAATACCTTGAAAACCTGCAACGACTACAACTTCTCCCATTTGGAGATGTTCTTCTATGCGTTCGGTTTGAATATGTAAAATACGAGCGCGGGAATGTTCAGCTTCTGTGACTATTCCTACCTGCGCTCCGGTAAGAGAAATAGCTGGCACTCCCAACTCTTTCAAGGCCATGCTCATCAGAGCGATGGTCACTTGTTCCCCTGTGGATAGTAGCATATCCATTTCTCGACGACAGGGGTTGGAAGAGATTTCGTTTGCTAGTTTAACTAAACCGTCTGTGGTTTTTCCCATTGCTGAAACGACTACTACTACCGAGCGATCGCTGGCTGTTTTAGCAATACGTTGGGCCACTGCTTTAATTCTTTCCACAGACCCGACTGATGTACCACCGTATTTTTGGACTATTAGCATATTGATTTGAGAATTAGACTATTAAAATATAAACTGTATTAATTTAAATTCTTCCGTTAAAAGTTGTAAACCGGATTGATTAAAGTGTATCTTTTTATATTTAATTTGGTGTGATAACTTTAATTTCAGAACATTAAGAAAAATTGTATTAGTTTGATGGAGCAGAACATTATGAACAATATTATTCAGGAATTTGCCATAAATTTTCAGCTTCAGTACCAGCAGTTCTCATCTTCAATTTTTGACTTAATCTCTGAGTTTGATAAACTGAGAAATGTGAATTCCAATCTCCCACTTTTCCTTGACGAATAAATAGAGTCATCTTAGCAGGACGTTGACTAGACCAACGACTTTTATTTTTGCTCATGCGAGTAAAATTTGTATGGTAAAGAATGCTTTCTAGAATTTGTGAATTTTCGATTTTTTCTACATAGCGATCGCATAAAAATTTTGCTATAGCAATAATATTTATTTTGGGGTTATTTTTCATAGATTCATAAGTTAAAAACAGCACATTTTTATCGCTTTTATGTTGCACCAAACCAACTAAATGCTCGAAGTAATCTCCTCAGTCTACTTCTCTATTAATAAAACATTCAAAAAAAATCATCAAATGTACCTTCAGCAAAATCATAATGTTTGATGAATCCTTTTGATTTTGATAATCAAAAGAAACAGTACAATCAAAAGGATTACGGTAAGTATTCAGCTATCAGCTTTTGAAATAAAGAATCAAACAATGACCAAGGTTAGCTGAAAGGACTATTTCATTTCCTAGGTCATGCTGCGCAAACATATTTCACTTCTTGAATACTAATTCCTTCTTCCAAGATAATGACTTAATAACTCATAGCTGATAGCTGACCGCTAACCGCTGAATGCTTATACTCACTTTAAACATCTATAATCAAGATGCACTTTCTTGTAGTATTCTTTTTTCAAACTGGTCATATTATTTCTATGTTCTATCCTCCTCCAGAAACATTTGAAAATCCCAGAGATTCTTATCGTAATCCATGGATTTTTGGTATTTTAATTATTATTGTTATTTTCATATTTATAGTTATGTATTCTCTCGAATCTCCAGCTCAATTTTTAACAGATCCATTTCTCCAAGCTCCGACAGAAAATTCTGTACAAGTTGTTTGGTTTACTGAATTTCCTGGCAAAGGTCATTTTGTAGTTTATGGTGAAAATTTGAATCAAGTTATTGAGGCAAATACTACTAAACTTAGTCGTACTAGAGAAGACCAAGATTCTCGCGTAGGAAAACAAACAGAAAAAGGTTTAATTTATCAACAACCTATTATGCGAAATATCTGGCGACATGAGGCAAAAGTTATTGGTTTAACACCTAATATTTCTGTGCCATATAGAATTATTAGCGAAAAGGAAAATGGGGAAAATATTAGCAGTAAAATTTTTACTTTAGCTGCTCAACCAACTCCAGATACATCTTTAAAAATTCTCCTAACTTCCGACCATCAATTAAAACCAATGACTTCTGCAAATCTACAAAAAGTCACAGAAACTTTTGATAAATTAGACGCTATTTTTTTTGCTGGAGATTTAGTTAATATTCCTGACCGTGCTTCAGAATGGTTTGACGATAATCGAGGAAATGCTTTTTTTTGTAATCTCCAAGGTAGAGCAAATTATGAACTAGAAAAAAATGGTAAAAAAACGATCTACACAGGAGGAGAGTTAATTCAAAATATGCCTCTCTTCCCCACAATTGGCAACCACGAAGTTATGGGTATATTTTCCATGAAAAATTCTTTGAATTACCAATTTCGTCAACCCTACCCACGAGACGCTGCGTCAGATTTATATAGGCAAAATTCTACAAATATCAATCCTGATATAGCTTGGTTAAAAAATAATTCTTTTAATACTGATACTTACCAAGAGATTTTTACCCTGCCTAAAAATAATTCAGAGGAAAAAAATTACTATGCTGTAACTTTTGGCGATGTACGTTTAATAGTTTTATATATTACGAATATCTGGAGAGTTCCCCGTTTAGATGATAATGCTAGAGGCAAATATCGGGAACAGAAAAAAGATTTTGATAATCCGGCTGAATGGGGTTATGGTCAACATATTTTTGAACCTATTAATCAAGGTAGCGAGCAATATAATTGGTTGGAAAAAGAGTTGGCAAGTCAGGAATTTAAACAAGCTAAATATAAAGTCGTAATGTTTCACCATCCGCCCCATTCTTTAGGTGAAAATGCTATTCCTGCTTATACTAATCCCATCCAATATATTGACCGCGATGAAAATGGTAATATTACGATGATTCGTTATGAATATCCCCAAAAAAATGACTATATTATTCGAGATGTTTTACCATTATTAGAAAATGCTGGGGTACAGTTAGTATTTTACGGACATTCTCATCTTTGGAATCGCTTTATTAGTCCGAGTGGAATGCACTTTCTAGAAACATCCAATGTAGGTAATAGTTATGGAGCTTATGTAGGAGATAAAAAGCGAAATATACCTTTAGATTATCAGGAAAAATATGCTGAAATTGGAAATCCTAATGGTTTAGAACCGATAATTCCAACCATTGCACCTTTGCTAGATGAAAAGAGAAAAGCTCAACCTTATATTGCTAGTAATGATATTACAGTTTTTAGTATTTTTGAGACCGAGACAGGAAAAGTTAGTAGTTACTATTTTGATACTAGACAACCTAATTCTGAAGTAGTAAAATTTGATGAATTTAAACTTTTTTAGGGAGTAGGGAATAGGTAGGGTTTGCCGATCAAATAGCAAAGCATTGACAGATAAAACTTTGAGCAATTTTAGGTCTGGAAAAAGTACCAGCTTTTCGATCAATAGAGCTGAAAAAGTGAGGATTTTGGGGTAACGCGAGGCAAAAAAATTAAGGGACTATTCTTCTGTACGGGCGATTCAGATAGATGCCCCTACAACTCCCCGTTCCTCCTGACTCCTGACTCCTGACTCCTGACTCCTTACCCTATTTTTTAACCCAAAAAATTAGCTAAAGCAACTCCAATAAAAGTAGCTAGAGCATAACCAAAAATACCACAAAGAATGGCAGGAGTTACTAATTGATACCAATTTTTCGCTTTTGCCATAGCAGCAGCAGTAGTAGGACCTCCCAAATTGGCGTTAGAAGCGACAACTAACTCAGCCAATTCTAAGTTTAATAATTTACCAGCTAGTAACAGAAAAAGTAAATGAACTGTCAAAATTACCCCAGCGAAAAAAAATAAAACTGGTCCAAATTCTAGAACTTTCCAGATATTAGCACTAGCTCCAATTACGGCAAAAAATATCTGCATTAACAAAGTACCAATTTTGTCTGCTACTGTTAATTTTCCTAAATATTGGGGAAATATTGTGGCTAGAGAAACTATTAAAATAGTGGTGAATAAAATTGCTGCTTTAGGAATACCTAATAAACTAGCAATACTAATGCCTAGTGCACCTGATATTCCACTAATAGCTAATGCTTTACTCATATCTAGAACCGATAATTCTTGTGTGAGTGACTCAGAAAAATTCCTTTTACTTTGTTCTAGGAAGCTTGTATCTTGAGGCAAATTATTACCAGGAAAAAATTGTTTTACCCATTTCAGAGAAGGTAAAGCAAATAAAAGTAGAAAAAACAAAGTCATAGCCAAATTATCTGCTGCTGTTCCTGCAGCTAACAAATCTCCTGAATCTAAATTTAATTCGATAATTTGAGCAGTGGCAAAAAAATTCACAGATCCACCTATATAAGTAGCACAGAAAACTCCAGCTAATTTCCAATCTAACTCGCCTATAGGAATCAAATAATATGCTAGTATAGTTCCCAAAATTGTTCCCAAAGCACCTAAAAAATAAGCAATTAAAACTCGCCCACATTCATGCATAATTTGTAGTATATTAGCTTGAAATAAAAGCAGAGGAATAGAAAAGGGAACCAGAAAAGACCAAACTACATTATAGACAGGAGCATCAATAGGTATAATTCTTAGATTCGACAGAAAAAATGTTACTAGCATAGTTATGACAGCACCAGATATACTTGCACCCCACTTTTTCTGTTCTGACCAAAAACCAATAGTTGCTGCTGAGAGAAGAATTGCCCAAATAGCGAAATTTTGCTCAGGTTGAATCAAACTGTTTGTCATAACCAGTCAAAAATTCTTTTTCAAAGATAACAAAATTCTACAAAAATATGTTATTAAATTCAATAAATATCTCCAGAAAAGAGGGAGTAGGGAATAGGGGGAAAATAATTGACGGTTTCTACTTGATAATTGATTTGATTTTTTATTTTTGGAGATATCTAATATGAAATCCGGTTATATAGCAATCAGAAATGATTTTGATAGAATTTAAGAACAATTAAGATTAATCAAAATCCTTTGATATTCTGACTCCTGTACGGGTTATTTCCTAGGGAATGCTCCTAATTACGCGAATCACCCTGACGATTTATGACTCCTAATTAGCACTAAAATCTCACAAATGAAATATAATTGCTATACAGTTATTCCATTTGCTACTTCCCATCAAAACAGACCTTACTCAGTAAACTATTAAACAATTTACTTACTTAAATCCTGCCTTTTTTTATTACTTTAAAATTTTGAATTTTAACTTTTAATTTTCTTTATGAACCCAGATAAGATAGAATCAAAAAAAGCTCTTTTATTAGTAAATTATCATGCCAGAAAAGTTCAAGATAATCTAAATTTAGCCTTAACTTATTTACAAGATTTTGGTCTAGAAATTATCTGCAAAGAAACTCAATATCCCCAGGATTTTAACCATTTTATTCAAAACTATAAAAACCAGGTAAATATGGTAATTATTGGTGGTGGAGATGGCACATTAAACTTGGCAGTAGATGCTCTAGTAGACACAGGTTTACCCTTAGGAATTTTACCACTAGGCACTGCTAACGATCTAGCTAGAACTTTAGGAATTCCTGTTTCTTTGTTTGAAGCTTGTCGAGTGATCGCTACAGGTAAAAAACGTTATATAGATTTAGGTGTAGTTAATGGAAAATATTTTTTCAATGTTGCTAGTATCGGATTAAGTGTAGATATTACTAACAATTTAACTAAAGAAGCAAAACGTCGATGGGGTGTATTAGCTTATGCTATTACTGCCAGTAAAATGATTTTAAAAAGTCGCCCTTTTACTGCAGAAATTTGCTGCAATGGTGAAACAAAAATAGTTAAAACTTTGCAAGTTGCGGTAGGAAATGGCAAACATTATGGAGGTGGTATGACTATTGCTCACGATGCTGCTATTGATGACCAAAGACTAGATTTATACAGTTTAGAAATCAAGTATTGTTGGCAATTTATTGGTATGTTGCCTTCTATATGGCAAGGAAAATATCAAGAAAATTTTGGATTTCGTTTCCTCTCTGGTTCTGTATTTAATGTTTATACCCGCAAACCTCGTCCTATTAATACAGACGGGGAAATTGTTACTTATACTCCAGCACATTTCCAGGTAGTTCCTTTAGCTTTAGCCGTTATTGTACCCAGGAAACTAACAACTGAAAAAGAAAAACTTAACCCTGTAATTGATTAAAATAAGGAAGAAGAAAGAAGGAATAAAATTAATTTAAAAGTTGATAATATAATTGATAACTATTCAACTGGACATGATATACAGCAGACTGCAGATATATGAGGTACAAATATTAAGGTTAGAGTCTTTGTCGTGCGGGCATCTTGCCCGCAACAGATGTATCTCACCGAGCTGAAATATGCTGTAAGTTCTAAAAATTACTATATTTTTACCATAATTAAAAATATTTTATAAGAGAAGAAAATATAGGTATAGATAGCAATACCCGACAAAAAAACACTTTATTTTATTTTGTTAATTTCTGATGACAGAAAAACTAATAATTCCCATACATGAAACTTTCCAAAAAACCATTCAAGGGGAAGGCCATTGGGCAGGTACACCAGTAGATTTTATTCGTCTTGCTGGTTGCCCAGTAGGCTGTCATTATTGTGATACTGGTTATGCCAATGGAGGAGTTGATTTACCAAGGCAAATTAGAACTTTTGATGAGTTAATTAATGAGTTATTTTCTCCCAGAGTTGTTATTTCTGGTGGTGAACCTTTTATCCATAAACAGTTACCTAATCTAGTGAACAAAATAGAAGCTACTGGCAGACAAGTTTCTATAGAAACATCCGGTTGCTATTGGCAAGAAATTTCACATCAGACTTGGATAACCCTTAGCCCTAAACAACATATTAGTTCTAAATATCCAGTTGTAAAACAGATGTGGATGCGGGCATCAGAAATAAAATTAGTAATAGAAACTGGTAAAGAGTTAGAATTTTATAGTAAAATTTTACTGGCAAATAATAATATTCCAGTTTTTCTCCAGCCAGAATGGTACAGTCGTAATCTTGCCTTACCATTGGTCCTAGAATTACTCCAAGAATATCCTAATTACCGCCTATCAGTGCAGTTACATAAATATTTGGGAATACAATAATTTATAGTATGAAATTTAGGGATAAAAACCATGTAAAACGTAAGTTTAAACCCAATTAAAATTCAAGAGCATTACATTTTTTTAAGGCTGAGAAGATTTGAACCTAATATCTGTTCTAGAACTTAATAAAGACCTGATTCAAAGTTTGGGACTTGAGTTCGATCCTTCCTACTTATTCCGTCTTTCTTTCCTAAGACCTCTTGCAAAAGTTTTAATTAAATCAATTAAATATATGAAATCAACAATTCCCTATTCCCTATTCCCTATTCCTTGACTTCTGCAAGAAGTCTCTAGAAAATGCTGTACAAACCAGTAAACCCTCAAATTAAAAAAAGCTGTCTATTTATAAAATAAACAGCTAGTTCAGAACTGCAGATGGAGATACACCCTGATAGTTAAATGAAATAGTAGATGCCCCTGATGGATAACTCCTAGATGGACTAATTACCTGATGGTTTAACTCCCTAATGGCTTAGTCTCCACATCCCAAATAGCAGGATTGGGGAGAAAATAGTGATTAAGACTACTAACACCTCACTTCCGGCTTTTGTGATCCATCAGGTCGTGCCTATGCTTCTTTTATAATTGCAGACTGGTTCATTGGAAGACAAGAGGTCTTTTGCAACAACCCACTTTTTACAGGTTGCAGAGCATCGCGAGTCTATCTAAAACAACTAAACAGGGTTCATCTACTACTATGAAACAGAATATTATCATTTTTGGGTTAATAGCCTCCGCAGGCTTGACGTTTTGCCAACTACCAAAGGCCACAGCCTATAATTTGAGGCCATCTACTGAAAGTACCATTGAAAAGAGTCAGATAATTAGTTATGAAGGCACTGATGAAGATGGTGAAACGGAAGAAGTGGAAAAGAAAAAATAATCAGGAAGGCCGAAATAACTTCCTGGAGACAGTAAAGACAAATTAGAGTTGATATTCAGATATGGGTAGAACTATATGTTACTAATTAGGATTCTACCCTAGATTATCCTTGTATGATGTTCTGATTACTATTATCGAAAAATGATGGACACAACGACTACTACACGAAGAAAAAGGGTTATTACAAGAACTGCAGAAAGAAGACAAGCCACTCCTAAAGAAAGACAATTAATCCATTTGTTAGCTAATCTTGGTTGTAGTTGCGCAAAATATGCCTTCCAACACTCCTCTAGTAAAGGGAAAATACCTCCTGAAGACCGAAAGCATTTGGCAGAGTGGCACTATCTCCGGTTACAGCAAATTCGCCGGGTAGAAAGGAGTCTAGAACCTGTGGCCCAACTTAAGCGTGTTTACTATCGAAGTCAACTCAGTCCCAGAGCTCTTAAGTCCCTAAAACTCCTGTGGGCTGAGGAGGACAAACCAAGAGTGAAGAGGGTTGCTCCTGAATTGGATGAGCTATTAAGTTTAGCCCTTAATTTAGGAGATACCCTCAAACAGATATTTCATACTGTTGAATGTGGGGAAAGGGTTTTTTCTAGAACTCCTATACAAGGGGTGGGAGTAGTGCCATTGTGGGTTAATGAGTGGGAAGAGTCCGACTATGATATTAATTTCTTTCCTCCTTCTTTCCCTGATTGGGCTCAAATTGTTGATGACTAAGTTTCTGACACAAATTAAGTCATAAATTCTAGAATTAGAAACTACTATGTTCTAACCAATTCAATATTTGCTATAGTTTTCGGTCAAACTCTCCCATAAAATTTTTGCTAAATATTATCTAAATATTTAGGTGGGGAGAGCTGACAAATTTCGGTCGGGGATTTGAAAGTTACAAAAATTAATTTTTTTCAATAAAATTTTAAATTCCAACTTATCCATGAGGAATTTACCAAGATTTTATTTTTTGTTAATTTTTTTGCCTGTACCTCCAAAAATATTTGTGATATGTCAAGTAAAGCATAGGGATTAGAACATCAAAATAGTCAGTTTTTCCTCTAAAGTCTCTTCATTCCTAAATTGAAAAAATATGAGAAACTGCCACTCTAAAACCTACTGACTTACACTTACTTCTGGGAGTTTTCCAATTTCTATTTGCACTACGACAACCTTTAGAATAATTCAAGTATCCTCCTCCTCTCAACATTCTGTAGTTATAATTGCCATCTTTTTCCCACACATTACTATCTGAAGGAGCACCCTGATAATTATTATGCCAGGGGTCGGCACACCACTCCCAGACATTGCCATGAAGATCGTATAATCCAAAAGCATTGGGTGGAAAACTACCCACATCTGTTGTTTGTTCGCGATAATTTTGTTGTAATGAACAAGCATAAGCTTCTTCGCCATTATAGTTTGCTAGGTCAGTTATCAGACTATTACCAAAGTAAAATAATGTAGTTGTTTCTCCACGACAAATATATTCCCATTCTGCTTCTGATAGTAACCGATAAGTTTTTCCAGTTTGAGCAGATAGCTGACGACAAAATTCAATTGCGTTATACCAAGACACCATTTCTACTGGTCTATTTTCTCCTTTGAAATAAGCTGGGTTTTTGCCCATTATTGCTTGCCACTGTGCTTGAGTAATGGGATATTTGCTAACAAATAAAGGTGTTATTGTAA
The DNA here is from genome assembly GCF_010692685.1 of Okeania sp. SIO2F5. Lineage (NCBI taxonomy): Bacteria > Bacillati > Cyanobacteriota > Cyanophyceae > Oscillatoriales > Microcoleaceae > Okeania > Okeania sp. SIO2F5. The sequence goes on from NZ_JAAHGU010000052.1 coordinate 29,825, forward strand.
CTTGATGTTGTGGACTTTCTGTTTCCCATTTTTCTGCTGCTGTTTTTGAGGAACCCATTAAGAAAGTATTGCCAGGAATAGATACCATTTCTAGGAAAATATTATTGGCAATATTTTCAATAAATTGTTGATTTTTCCGTTGTTCTTTTATGGTTTCAATTATTTCACCTTTTGGGTTAATTTTGATTGTTAAATATTCAAATTTAAAAGTTTGCAATTCGAGTTCAAAACTAGAATCAACAGTTAGTAATTCGGGAGGAGTTTCGGAAATTATTGGCAGAGTTGCTGGCAAAGTTGAGGGTAAATTAGTTATGACAAATTCTTCTAGTGGTGACAATAAAGTTAACCATTCAGCAACAAATTGAGGCCGTTCTTCTGGCTCTAATTTCATGCCTTTAATAATTGCATCATTGACTCGAACGCTAATTTGGGAATTATATTTTTTTGGTGGAATTAATGGTATTTTTCCTTCTTGTCTGACTTTTGCTGGTGTTGGCATTTCACCTGTCAATAAAACGTATAGAGTTGCTGCTAGAGCATATATATCAGTAAAAGCTCCCCGTTTTGCTCGTCTTTCGTACTGTTCAATTGGTGCAAAATACAATGTACTATCAGTTGTATGAGTTTGTACGCTGCCGCTATTAAATTCTCGTGCTAAACCAAAATCAATTAATACTGCTTCTAAATTATCTCGACGTAGCAGAATATTTTGAGGTTTAACATCCCGATGCAAAAATCCTTGATTATGTATAAATGTTAGTGCTTCTCCTACTTGTTTAATTAGATGTATTGCTTTACTTTCTGATATAACTCCGTGTTGCTCTTCACGATAAATTCCTAAGTCATCCCCATCTATATATTCCATCACCATGCACCATAATTTATTTTCTTTAAAAAGGCGATGAACTTCTACAATATTGGGATGACGGCATTTTGCTAAACATAAGGCTTCATTTAAAAAATTTTCTTGATGTTTGTCAAAATTGGGTTTACGTTGTACTCGATAATTGAGAGTTTTAATCGCAACTAATTGATTAGAGCTTTGTTCTAAAGCACGATAAGTAATACCGAAACCGCCAATACCAAGCAGGTCTTGAATTATATATTTGCCATTTTGTAGTTGTTTACCTGATTTCCAGTATTTCATTTTATTAATAGGGGATTCAGGATTTTAAGTTATACCATTTTGAAAAAAGAATGTTACGAATAATAAGCATTATTAAAAGACTTTAAAGGAGATGTCCCTTTGACAAAAAAGAGAATTACATAGGTAAAAAATGGTATTGAAGCCATTCCCGTGTGACTCCTGACTTCCCCTCCCAGGGGGGGGAGGGGCGAGGGGTGGGTTGACTCCTCAGAAATATCCTAGTTATTTGTAGCAAAAATTTATCAAATTGGTATTATCCCTGGAATTAGAGCTAAAAATAGGAGCAAATTATACCTCAGATAATCATATAATAACATAGTTTTGACTCAGTTAGTCAATCCAGGATGAAAACTGTTTATCTCAGTGCTTAAATAACTGATAATTAATACTAATTCGAGCCAATAATTTTACTGATTGAAGAAGGAAGAAAGAAGAAATAAGAAGGAAGAAAGAAGAAATAAGAAGGAAGAAAAAATGGATGGGGATAGTCAACGACCTGCCACTTCCTGTCTACAAAGCCCAACCAATTGTAAACACCGTGTGGACGGTAGGGTATTAAACCCAAAATAAAAAGATAATTTTTCATTTCTCTTGAATACTAATTCCTTCTGCCAAGATAATAAGTTAATAACTCATAGCTGAAGTGCTGACTGCTGAAGTGCTGAATGCTGAATGCTTACCTAACACCTTCTTAATAATTCCATTCAGCAATAGCTGTAGCTATTCCTGTTTTTAACTCATATTTGATGTTTGCTTTTTGAGATAAATAAATAAGTTGTTGATATGCTCTTTCTGAATCTAATTGTTTCAATGCTGCTATACAATGAAGCCTAACACTAGCATCATTTTCTTCTAATAACTGAATGAGATAATCTAGAGCGCGAATATCTCCCAAATATCCCAATGCTAAAACTAAAGAATTTTTGACACGGACGCTTTCTAAAACTGAATTATTACTTCTGAGAAATTCAATCAAAATTTCTGTAGCTTTTGGCTTTAATTCCTGACGCTCAATTTTACCTAATGCTGTAATAATTTCATTAACAATTTGTGGTTGATGTTCAACTGTAACTAATAAATTATCTCCGAGTAAACTTTGTAGATATTCCACAGATACTTGAGTTTCAACCCAACCTAAAGCACGCACCGCATCCAGCTTTAAAAAAACAGGAACATTCGTTGTTTGTAACAGTTCAAATAAAGCCGTTGCTGCTGTATTTGTACCGATTTTTCCTATAGCGATCGCCACTTGTTGACAAACTTCAAAATTAATATCCCACAGTAAAGGTTGTAGCAACTTCACCAAACTTAATTCTTCGTGTAAATTACCATAAGAACTTAACCCTATTACTGCTTCTTTTCTAACTTGAGCTACTGTATCTTTTAAAGCCGAAATTAAGACAAAAGGCAACCGAGAATCATGGTAATTACTCAAGGCAGTAATAGCATTTTTTCTAACTTCATAATTGCCGTCTTTTACTACAGTTAATAACGGTTTTATGGTGCTAGAAGAATTAATTTTAGCTAAAGCTTTTGTTGCTAATAATCGTGAATCTGGCTTGGCCAATAAATCTGTTAAAATATCAACTGCTGAATCTCCTAAAATTGCCAAAGTATCTGCTGCTATTTCTTGTAAATCTTTCGCCTCTGAACTAATAATTATATTTTTCAGAGCTTCTCGAACTTCCTCACTGTTAAAATCTGCCAATATCCGAGCTACAAACCAACGTCTTTCTAAGTCTAAATCTTCATCTTGAACCATTTCAATTAATGGAGCGATCGCTGGTTTACCAATCTGTTTAAATAGTTTATAAATATCCCATCTTTCTTGAAAATCCCCATTTTTCAGAACTGTTATTGCTAGGTCTATTGCTACATCTAAATCTGCATTTTCTAACAACTCAACACGGGTCTTTTGAGATGCTAATAAAAATTGTTGTAAATACTGATTAACTAAAGACCAATTTTTTTCTTGGCTAGCTGTTTTTGCTTGTTCGAGAAGATTTGACATAACTGAATAATTTTTTAAATATTAAGCTTTAAGATATAGCAATAGATATTTTCAGAAAAGAGAGAACAGGGAACAGGGAACAGAAAAAAATAATTGATAATTTATAGATAAGAATTGATTTTATTTTTAATTCTTACGCCTGTGTATAATCGAAGGAAAGGGCGCGGATATATCAAAAGCTAATATGAAATACTAAATCTCCTAGATAACAAAAACTTTCTTCTGCCATATCAGGTATTAGCTGAAAAGTTAATAGTACTAGTGCAGAATTGCGGAAATAATTGACCAGTTACAAAATCCTAAAACAATTACAAATCAATACTTTTGACTTTTGACTTCCGCGTAGCGACACTAGATGAATAACATTTGTACCTATTATTTACCGAATAATTAAGGTTTAAAGCCTCTCCTTTAAAGAAGAAAGAAGAAAAAATTTTCCTTTTAGTCAATCCTCTTCTTTTCAAGGAGAAGTAATTGTTAATTATTACTTATTAATTGTTGAACACCTAACACTTATCTAATCTTGAAAATGTTTGATAATTGCATCAGCAAACTCAGAACATTTTAAAGCTTCCACAGGTGGTTCCATTAACCTTGCCAAATCATAAGTAACCTCACCATTAGAAATAGCAACCTCAAGACCTTTTTTAATCAAATCTGCCGCTTCTTGCCAACCCATATATTCCAACATCATCACACCAGAAAGAATCAAAGAACCAGGATTAACTCTATCTAAACCTGCGTGTTTTGGTGCAGTGCCATGGGTCGCCTCAAAAATAGCACATTCATCACCAATATTAGCACCAGGCCCCATACCTAAACCACCAACAATAGCAGCAGCAGCATCAGATAAATAATCCCCATTCAAATTCATAGTTGCCAGAATAGAATATTCCCCTGGTCTAGTTTGAATTTGTTGGAAAATACTATCAGCAATACGGTCATTTACCATTATTTTATCTTGCCATTTTCCATCCCCATGACTATCCCAAATAGCTCCTAATACATCCTCAACTTCTTGACAGATTTCAGCTTTTTTTTCTGCTGTTAAAGCATCATAACCAGGGTCAATTTTTCGAGCATTTTCTTCACTACTAATATTAGGATTTTCTTCCTTATTAGAAAGAATCCAAGATTCTCTTTCCGTCACACATTCAGTCCGAAATTCAGTAGTTGCTAATTCATAACCCCAGTCACGAAATGCACCTTCAGTGTACTTCATAATATTACCCTTATGCACCAAAGTTACCATTTGTTTTGACTTGGGTAAACGTAAAGCATTTTGGATGGCACGTTTAACTAACCGTTGCGAACCAGTTTTACTAATAGGTTTAATACCGATACCCGAGTCGAGGCGAATTTGCTTTTTGCCATGTTCGGGAGTAGCAGGAATTAATTCTTTGTTTAAAATGTCAATCAACTTACTAGCAATATCAGTACCCTCGCGCCATTCTATTCCTAAATAAATATCTTCGGTATTTTCCCGATAAATAATCACATCTAATTTTTCCGGACTTTTGTGAGGAGAAGGGGTACCTGTGTAATACCTACAAGGGCGAACACAAGCATATAAATCGTTAATTTGACGCAATGCCACATTTAAGGAGCGAATACCCCCACCGATAGGAGTTGTCAAAGGACCCTTAATGGCAATACCGTATTCTTTAATAGCGTTGAGAGTATCTTCCGGCAAATATTGGAAAGTGCCATATTTTTCACAAGCTTCGTCACCAGCGTAAACCTTAAACCAATTGATTTTGCGTTTATCTCCATAGGCAGTAGCGATCGCGGCATCAAAGACTTTTTGAGATGCTGGCCATAAATCTACCCCTGTACCATCGCCCCGAATAAATGGGATAATGGGGTCGTCTGGAACATTAGGTTGACCGTTGCTGAAACTGACTTTAGAACCTGTGGTTGGGGGAGTTATTTTTTCGTACATACTTCGATCGTCTGGACTACAATATTTTTCTTTGTGTCCAGATTATGGATCTATAATTGTATATCTTTAAATATATCTATGATTTTTTTATAATTTAAGTTGAAGTTAAGAAGAAAGAGGGAAGAGAGAAGAAGGGAAGAAAGAGTTTAATTATTTTTGTAGGTTTTTGCCGGATAAAAGTAGCATAAATAGCAGAATTTTGCTATAGCAATTCTCATACTGGTGAGGTACAAAATTTGAGGCTTGAGGGAACAGGGAACACCGGAGCTGGGAACAGGGAATAAAAAGACAAAAAGATAACTGTACCTCACGACCTTGGGAAACGCTATAGTATATTATCTTTGCAAAAGTATATTACTTTTAAAGACTCAAGAAAAATCCTAATGTTGATAGAAAAACAGATGGAGATATTTGAATTACAAAAACAGGCTTACAATTATGCAAATGAATTATAAGTAATTACCTAAATAAACAAAAAAATTCAAGCAACAAAATTTCTAATACTGTTAATTATCACACATCATTTTTGAACTTCTGAATTCTAAATTCTGAATTCTAAATTCTAACTTCATTATTCACTCCATTCAACAAAAGTTGTTTCTACTTTAGCTCCTGGGGAAACATTACCTTTAAAATATGCTACTTTTCCTGGCTCAACCGTACTAGGTTCAGCATAAATAAACCCATTATCAATAATATTTCCAGCATCATCTAATACTTGATAAATAACCTTAATTTGCTTCACAGTTTGACAACTTTGATTAGCAACTTTACCAGTTAAAAAATTACCATCGTAGTTAATATTACTAATCGGTATTTCTGTAGCTTTAACTTTTTCTGATTCTGATTTGCAGCTAACTTTTTTACTTTCATTAATAGCTTCTCGATCGCCACATAGATTAACTAAATTAATAATTTTTCCCTCTGTAGTTTCCATATAACAAATTGGGTTATCAAATTCAGATTTTTGAGCAAATATATTCACTATATTACTCTGTAATAATTGATCATAAACTCCCCCGTGTAACAATGGTATTAATATAGTAAAATAGAAGTATTTCATAGTAACTATTAATTATATCATGTCTGCTGGGGGGCGTTTGTGTAAAACCAAGGGTGAATGTCTACAGGAAATTTACGTTTTTTCAATCTTTTAAGCCTTCTTCTCTCTTCCTTCTTCCTTAGCTTCACGCTTACAATACCGATGCTATCAGACATGATATTACTGGTAAATTTATTTTTACGCTTTTCAGATAGTTTTAAACCACTAATATCAAATCCGCTCGGGTTCGGTATAAAAAATTTTTCATCCTCAGCGCAAATGTGCAAATCTTTCGCGCATTCTCTTCCCTCCTGACTCCTGACTCCTGACTCCTGAGTTCCCATCCTGGGAGGGGGAGGGGCGAGGGGTGGGTTGACTCCTAAGTAATGCGCGATTAATATCATACACCCGCTTCACCAACGCCGCTGACTTCTCATTGCTTCAACACTACCTTTTAAACCTAAATCTTGTAAAATTTCCATAGCAGCTATTTCACCTGTCTGACACCCACCTTCCATATAACCTTGATTTTCTAGAAAAGATGTATGCTCCCCGGCAAAAAATATATTACCCACTCGCTCTCTTTCTACACCATAAAACTTTGTCCACTCCCCCGGTTTGTAACATAAATAAGAACCGTGAGTATAAACTTCTCCTGGCCAATAACTACGAATTGTTCGATCTGACATGGAAATATTACTAATACCAGGAAAAACCTGTTCGAGTTGGGAATTCAATTTTTGAGCATGAATTTCAGGACTACCAGTTCCTATTGCTACACCCTCAGTACCACCAACAAATTGTGTAATCAAACCCATACCTGGATGATAACGACTCTCAGAAGTTTCCCAAGTGTTTTGAAACCCTAAATCTAAATAGATATCAGCTGTAGAATTGTAGCGAGTACGCCAAATTTTTTCTTGATAAGTAGTAGTTAACTTAGAATTAGTTCCGTAACTAGCAGTATCTATAGATAACTTTTTCAAAGGTGGCAAATCTACATTAAGCTGAACTTCTCTTAACAAAGTTAAGGGTAATGTTAGCAAAATTCTCTCATAAGTACGCTCAAAGGTACTATTGCCCGACCTTAATACCACTCGATACCGACCATCAGAAAGATCATTGATCGCCTCTAATATTGTTCCCGTCTCAATAGAATTGGAGACTAAACTTGCCAACTTTTGGGGGATCAGTTCGTTACCTCCCTGTACATTAAAAAGTTGCTCCATAACACCAATAATGCCAAACTTACCTACTTGAGTACCTATTATATAGATTAAATTGAGACTAGACTGCTCTTCCATATCTAGACCGTAGTAAGTTTCATAAGCAGCTTTGACTAGCTGGCGAATTACTGGTGTAGTTTGAGGAATTTGGTCTAAATATTCGGCAATTGAGATATTATCTAGTTCTACTGCTGCTGGAATTTTTGTGGTATAATCCTTAAAATTAGCGATCGCTTTAAAATCTCTGTTAATCTGCTCTGCAATTGGTGCAAAGTCTGTGGTAATTTCTGCTAATGAAACCTTGCGACCTTCAAAAAAGTAAGTCTCTTGTGTTTCCAAGTTTTCATCGACTGCCTGCAAATCTACAAGATGTAATCCTAATTCCTCAATCAAACTGCGCAGATAAGTATGCTCGGTGTAGATAAATTCCCCACCAAGTTCAACGGCAAATGGAGTACCTAATGCTTTTTGGCGAGTTCGGATTCTACCTCCTACCCGGTTACTAGCTTCAATCACGTTTACTGGAACTCCCGCTTGAGTTAGACGATAAGCAGCAGTTAATCCGGCAATTCCTGCTCCTACTATTAATACTGGAGTTGTTTGAGATCTTGCTCTTTCTCCACCCTTGGACAAAAGGGAAACTTTAAATTTTTTAGCTAAGTCTAAACCACTTTTTAATAAGCGAGTGCAAGTATTCGGAAATTTCCTAGCTTTAGCTTCTTTTACCATTCCTAATAATTCATCACTAGGGATACCAGTTTCTCTTGAGATTCTGGCAATAGTATGAGCACGACTTAGTATTGTCATCACCGAAGATTTAGTCATTTTTGAGATCTCATTTTCTACAGTTAGCCTTCTGATTATTTTATTTGTGGCAAATTCCGTTTTTCCCGAACATACTTAGCTCCAGGTAGTCTGCGAGGTTTAGTTTGAATTTCCGACTGTACAGATCGTTTAACTCTTAACGCTTCAGTAGTTGCTATTAAACCCAAATCATCTAAAATTTCTATCGCAGCAACTTCACCACTATCACAACCACCTTCTATCCAACCTTGATATTCCAAAGAAGTATGTTCGCCAGCAAAAAATATATTCCCCACACGCTCTCCCTCCACACCATAAAATTGCGTCCACTCCCCTGGTCTGTAACACAAATAAGAACCACGAGCAAAAGGATCTCCAGGCCAATAACTACGAATTGCTTGGGATGGCATCGCCACGCTACTGATATCAGGAAAAACAAGTTCTAGTTGAGCATTTAACTGTTGAGCGTGGGTTTGAGCAGTAGCAGATCCTATTGCTACACCCTGAGTACCACCAACAAATTGTGTAATCAAACCAGGACCTGGAATGTAACGACTTTCCGCAGTTTCCCAAGTAGCTTGAAATCCTAAGTCTGAAATAACATTACCTCTGGAGTTGTAGCGAGTACGCCAGATTTTTTCTTGATAAGCAGTAGTTAACTTAGAGTTCGTTCCGTAACTAGCAGTATTTATAGATGACCTTTTCACAGGAGGGATATCTACATTAAGCTGAACTTGTCGCAGCACACTGAAGGGTAATGTCAGTAAAATTCGTTCATAAGTGCGGTCAAAGGTACTATGACCCGACCTTAATGCTACTCGATATCGACCATCAGAAAGAGAGTCGATCGCTTCTAATACTGTTCCTGTCTCAATGGAATTGAAAAGTATATTTGCCAACCCTTGGGGAATTCGTTCGCTCCCCCCCTCTACATGAAAACGTTCATCACTGGTACCAAGAGGTTCAAACTCTCCCGGTTCAGTACCTATTAAAAAGAGTAGATTCAGACAAGACTGTTCTTCAGTGTCGAGACCATAGTCACCCGTGTAAATAATTCGGATTAGTTGACGGACTGTTGATGTAGTTTCAGGAATCCGGTCTAAATATTCGGCGATGGAGATATTATCTAGTTCTACTGCTGCTGGTATAGGTGTGGTATAGTCTTCAAATTCATCGATCGCTTCTAAATCTGCATCAATTTGTTGAGCAACTGGCGCAAAGTCTCTAATCAGTTCTTCTATTGGTACTCTACGATTTCCAATAAAGTAAGTGTCCTGTATTCCTAAGCTCTCATCCACTGCCAATAAGTCTACCAGATTTAATCCTAATTCTTCTGCTATACCACGGGTACAAAAATGATCTGTATCAATGAATTCCCCACCCAATTCCACTGAGAATGGTGTACCTAACGCTTTTTGGGTAGTTAGCATTCTACCCCCTACTCGGTTCTTAGCTTCTATCACATTTACTGGTACTCCTGCCTGAGTAAGGCGGTAAGCTGCAGTTAATCCCGCAATTCCTGCCCCCACTATTAATACTGGCGTTTGTTGAGCCATTGCTCGTTGTCCACCCTTGAAGAAATTAGAAGCTGCCATTGCTCCAGCAAATCCTAAACCACCTTGTAATAAACGACGGCGAGTAGTCCGAAATTTATTACTTTGAGCTTCTCTTACCATTCCTAATAACTCATCGCTGGGAATGCCAGTTTTTTTAGACATTCTGGCAATACCATAAGCGCGACGCAGGATGTTCATTAAAGAAGATTTACTCATAATTAATGTCCCTTAATTTTTAATTATAAATTTTGAATTTAAAGCATACAGAAATGAACGATTGTAGTAAGATAACATTGCTTAGGTTGCAATGTAAACTCAAAAATAAACTTTTAAGAAATGTTAACTATTGAAACTCTGTTTGATGAAGGATTTTATTTATTTCAAAACCCCGATGTTGTAGATGAAATTGCTGCGGGTAATTTCAGTAGTGGTTTGGAACATTTTGTGAATGTGGGTCAATTTGAAAATCGCGACCCCAATGCTTTATTTGATACTAGCTTTTATCTCGAAATTAATACTGATATAGCTGCTGCTATTGAGGAAGATAATCTGACGGCAGTGGAACATTTTCTTAGGTTTGGTCAATTTGAATTGCGCGACCCTAGTCCTTTATTTACTAATTTATTTTATAGAGCAAATCCTGATTTTGCTACAACATTAGAGTCAGCAGGATTAACACCTTTTGAACATTTTGTCAGATTTGGTCAATTTGAAAATCGCGACCCTAGTTTTTTCTTTAACACCGATTTTTATCTTGCTCAAAATCAGGATGTAGTGGAGTTATTAAATAATGGTATTTTTAGTAGTGCAATTCAACATTATATTTTAGTTGGTTTGCCAGAAAATCGTTTGAGTACTCCTCCCGATTTTAGAGATGATTTGTTAAATATTAATGCTGATTTTGGTGTTTTGGGAACTGCAGAATTTAACAATTTTATTGGAGATGGAAATCCGGTTGATGTTTATAGTTTTATGTTGAATACTCCTAGTAGTTTAGATGTTGTATTAACTGGTTTAGTTGGGGATGCAGATGTGGAGTTAATTGAGGATATTAATAATAATGGAGTGGCAGAAACTTTAGAGATTTTTGCTGAGTCAAGAAATGTTGGTACTATTGATGAAATAATAGGTGTTGATTTCTTACCAGAGGGTAATTATTTTGTCCGAGTTTCTGAGTTTAGTGGTCACACAAATTATTCTTTGTTTTTAGAAGCTAGTCCAATTTAGAGTAGTTAATCATAGTAGGGTAGTTCAACAATTAATAATTAATAATTAATAATTAATTATTACCTCTCCTTGAAAACGGATAGGATTGACGAACAGGAAAATTTTTTCTTCTCTTGGTCGATTGGATATGGCTTTGAGACCTAGCCATCCAAACCTACGGGAAGTTCCTAAGATTGACCGCTTTTTTCTCGTTTAAAGGAGAGGCTTGAAACCTTAATTATTCGGTAAATGTTGAATTATCATCAAGTAACTATAAATTTTGCCTCTTTCTTTGCCTGCCCTAAATTAAATTATCAGTTATCAGTTGAAGAAGGAAACCCAACAAAAATATCTTTAGAAAAGTTTCCAAACTGTTCCCCTAGATAAATTAATATCCTTAGATACTTTGCTTTCTCCCCTACAAATAAATCCAAAATTGGGAATCATATCATTTGCTCATAACTTATTCAATAAAACCAATCATTGCTGTTAACTTTCAGGTAATTATCCAAAGCGATCGCGATAACGAGCTAATCAAAATTCTAATTCTTCGGTTCGTTTTTCTGCTTCTTGCCGTGCCCCAATTTCCTGATTCAAAACTTCTCGTAATTCATCATAAATTACCAATTTTGCTCCCGTATCTTCCCGATAAAATCTGATCAATTTATCCTCAACTTCTAATTGTAATCCTAAAGGTTCGCTCCGACCATCTGTAATTAATTTATAATTTGTTTCTCCCAGACGATACCCTTGCAATTTTTCTTCTATCCATTCACCTTTGGGGTCAAATAACCAACATTCCTGTACTTTTAATTGTTCGTAAAATACTTTTTTAAAACCCTCATCATCTCTGCGGGTATTTTCAGTTGTGACTTCAAAAATAACCGCCGGAATTTTAAGTTCTTCAAAAAGAAGATAACTATCTCTTCCCCCTGGTTCAATATCAAAAACTACCATCACATCGGGAACAGTTCGTAACTTAGGATAACCATTGGAAAAATATAAAAATTGTTTGCTGAATACATTGGCTTTTTGACCTTTTAAATACTCTTTCAAAGTTTCAAAAATAGTTGCAACAGCTCGTAAATGATCGTAACTTTCACCCCAAGTTTTTTCATCCTCGTTAGGATAAAATACTTCTTTTTTTTCAGTTATAGTTTGATTCTCTGAAGTTGTTTGATTTTCTGGTTTTTCGATTACAGGTTGATTGTCTGAAGTTGTTTGGTTTTCTGATGTCATAGTTTTATATCAAGCGTGATAAATGTTTGTTACAAGTGGTAGGGATGTTGCATGAAACATCCGTTAACCCTTAACCTAATTTTTTCTGTCAATTTTCAGGTAATTCTCCAAAGCGATCGCGATAACGAGACAATAAAGATTCCAATTCTTCAGCTCGTTTTTCTGCTTCTTGTCTTGCCACAATTTCCTGATTTAAAGCTTCTCGTAATTCATCAGGAATTAACAATTTTTCTCCTGTATCTTCTCGATAAAATCCGATTAATTTATCCTCTACTTCTAACCGTAATTTTAAAGGTTCGCTCCGACCATCTGTAATTAATTCATAATTTTTTCCTCTCAGACGATACCCTTGCAATTTGTCTTTTATCCATTCTCCTCTCGGGTCAAATAACCAATATTCTTTCACTCCTAATTGTTCGTATAATCCTTTTTTAAAATCTTGGTCTACTCCTTTTGTTCCCGGATAAGTCATTTCAAAAATCACTACTGGAGTTTGACCTTCTTGCCATATTTTATAGTTATCTCTTCCTCCTAGTTTTACATCAAAAATTACCATCACATTAGGAGCTACTCGCAAACTAGGAAACTTCTGAGAATAAAACAAAAATTGGTCGCTTAATACAGTTGCTTGCTGACCTTTTAAATATTGTTTAATTACTTCTAGGGATGTCAGAATAGCATACAAATGGTCGTAGGTTTCAGCCAAAGGTTCTCCGT
>NZ_JAAHGU010000053.1:0-41875 GCF_010692685.1 Okeania sp. SIO2F5
TAATATTAGGGCTAAATAGGGCTTGCTGATTAAATATAAAAGCATTGACATATAAAGACAAGTGCCTTTTTTGGAATGAAAAAAGTGCGCCTGTTTCAGTCTAAAACGCTCAAAAAGTTAGTATTTTAGGCGCATAGTTGGGCAGAAAAATCACTCTTACAATTCTTACTCCTACTTCCTCTAAATTCCCATTTATCCTGTCTCCTGTCTTCCCCTCCTGGGAGGGGTTGGGGGTGGGTTATCTCCTGTCTCCTACCCCTACTAAAATACTTTTTCAGCAAACCCTAAATATTAGGAATAGAGCAAAACTACGAGCCTAATCATAACTGTTTTACCAGACATTATATAAAACTGAAAAATCAAGAAAATATGATGAATAATTATTTTGAATTTGAGCAAGACTTTGTAGAATCTCTACGATGTATTCCCATGATAGTCCGTTATAAATTAGATACCTGCGGAGTTAAATTAAAATTATCTCACTGGCATCAATTTAATCATTTAATTCGTCAAGAGCTAGTAGATAAATCTTGCACTACACCAGAAGAAATTAAAAATTATCGAGAGTGGCTATATGAGTTAGTAATTCAACATACAGATACTCCTGCTAAAGAATTATCTATAGAACTAAATCCAGCTTGGATGGATGACACAAAAATTCCGGATGCTGTTCAAATTAAAGCTCAAGAAACAGGGGTTGAAATTAAATTAGAAAAATGGAAAAATCTAACTCCACTACAAAGATTTGTTCTGATTAAACTTAGTCGCCCAAGCCATGAAAATAAAAACTTTTTACCTGCTATTAAAGAATTTCAGTTGATGTAATTTTTTAGGGAGCATCTCATAGCAAGCAAAAATACTTTTTTTCTATATATTCCCTGTTGCCTGTTGCCTGTTGCCTAAAAGCGATAATTTTTTGGCTTTATCATTTTCTTTGTGGGTTTAATACCCCACCGTCTACAGGGTGTTCAAAACTACTTGGGGTTAGAATCCCCATGTAATTTTCCTCCTGTCTCCTGTCTCCTGTCTCCTGTCTCCTTCTTCAATCAAAATTGAGATGCACCCATTTTTTATAAGTCAATTAAACCTAATGGAGGAGTAATTTCAATAACACCTTTTTCAAAATTAACTACAGGAACAATTTCTTTGACAAAAGGAATTAATAGATTTTGAGGAGGAGAAGACTTCGGTTTTTTCTGATGTTTTTTACGCCTACTTCTCCCACTTTCTTGTGGTGGTTTATCTTGAGTAATAGTTTCAGAAATAATCGGAGTATCTGTAGATATTTTTTCTACCTCTAATAAATCATTTCCTGCTGAAATCATACTCACAACTTTACCAATAATTTCCCCATTTAATTGATTAATAACTGTCAAACCAATTAAGTCTGGTAGATAAAATTCATCCTCTGCTAGTTGGGGGCGATCGCCTCGCTGAATGAACAAATGACTATTGCGTAATGCTTCAGCTTGTTCGCGATTTTCAATCCCTCCCAACTGTATCACATATAAATCTTTACCAGGAAGATAACGACCACCCAGTAACTCAATATCTTGGGGGTCTACCTGACCTGGTTGTAATAACCATCTTTTTCCTGGTTCTAAGAATCTTTCTGGAAAGTCAGAGTTAGGATATACTCGCAACTCTCCTCTCAAACCTTGAGGAGCAACAATTCTACCAATTTCAATCCATTCAGACATTTTTAATTCAAAAATCAAAAATCAAAAATTAAAAGTCAAAAGTCAAAAATTTGCTATTTCTATAATAGACATCTCCAAAAATCAAAAATCAAATCAATTATAGTACAGAAATTATCAATTATTCCCCTCCCAGGAGGGGTTAGGGGTGGGTTCCCTATTCCCTATTCCCTATTCCCTCTTTTGGAGGAGATGTCTAATGCTATAGATAAAAATATTATTAGTTTATCATTTCCCTTATGGGTTTAATACCCCACCGTCTACACGGTGCTCAAAATTGTTTGGGGGAGCGAATTCCCATGCAATTTTCCCTCCTGACTCCTGACTCCTGACTCCTGACTCCTTCTTCAAGGTAGAAGGAAGAAGTAAAAATCTGATAACTAATAACTGATAACTGATCTTTCCCTCTACTCCCTACTCCCTCATTTGGAGGAGATGTCTAATGCTATAGATAGAAATATTATTAGTTTATCATTTCCCTTATGGGTTTAATACCCCACCGTCTACACGGTGCTCAAAATTGTTTGGGGGAGCGTAGACGCGGAGCGGCTTGTCGAAGACTATCCCCATGCAATTTTCCCTCCTGACTCCTGACTCCTGACTCCTGACTCCTTCTTCAAGGTAGAAGGAAGAAGTAAAAATCTTACAACTGAGAACTGATGACTGATAACTGATAACTGAAATAACGTTGTCTGAGTTTTAAGTTGTCGATCTGTCCTCATATCATGTCCGGATAATTAGTGATCAAAAAACTTTCTCCTTCTCTTTCTTCTTCTTTATTTCCTTATGACTCCTGAAGACTGACTCCTTCGTCGTTTATTTATAACTGTTCAACCGGACATGACATAATACCAAATTTCAAAAAGTTTGCTATATATAACATGGTAGAGTTTTGCCACAAGCAGATGTTAAAAAACCTCAATAAAGGCTTACCAAAGTCAATTTATATTTTAATTATAACCCTAATATTTTCTATTAGTGGAAATTCTGCGTATAGTCAAGGTAAAAAGGATAAAATTAACGATAATCACCAACAAAAAAATGATTTAACGTTATTATCTGTATTCCCAGAAAATCAAAATTTTGCAACTCATCAAATTGAGAGTTTACTAGCTCAAAATCAGGAAAAAGTAGAAAATTTTCAACTGAAAGAAGAAATTCGTAGTCGCGTGCGAGAAGAAGTAGATTATACATTTCGTCATGCCACATCATTGCTCAGTATTTTTTTGATTTTGCTGACTTTATTTCCCACTTCTGCTGCCATTTGGATTTGGTTTCTTCAGACAAAATTATCTAACAAAATTTTTATTACAGAGCAAGAAATTGAAAGTTTTAAATATGACACAATATCTCAGTTAAAAGAAATCGTCAATGAAGCTCAAATAATATTAGATGAACTGCAACAACAAAGTCAACAAGCCGACGAAAAAATAGAACAACTGCAAAAGGATACATTGATTCAATATTCTGCTGCTAAAACTGATAATTCTGAACCGTTAATGATGGCAAATGATTATGCTAAACAAGCAGATAAATTTTTCTTTGCAGGTAGACTCAAAGAAGCTATTTATTCTTACAATCAAGCCTTGAAAATTCATCCTGAAATGGCAGATACTTGGAATAATCGAGGGGTGGTATTGACAAGATTAAAAATGTATGATGAGGCGATCGCTTCTTATGATAGAGCTTTACAAATTCGTGCTGATTATGCTGATGCCTGGAATAATCGTGGTGTTTCTTTAATAGAATTGCAGCATTATCAAGAGGCAATTAATTCTTTTGAACAAGCAATTAAAGTTAAAGCTGATTATGCTGATGCCTGGAATAATCGTGGTGTTTGTTTAGCAAAAATTCAAAAATATCAAGAGGCAGTTAAGTCTTATAATCAGGCAATTGCTATTAAAAATAATTATAGCGATGCGTGGAATAATCGAGGAGTTGCTTTGATGAAGTTAGGTATTTATGGAGAGGCGATCGCTTGTTATGATAATGCAGCAAAAATTAAACCTGACTTTTTTAGTGCTTGGTATAATAAGGCTCGTTGTTGTGTGTTGAAAGGTGAAGTTGAAGCAGGCTTAAAAACCTTGAAAAAAGCAATTAGTCTCAATGCTAGTAGATGTCAGGAAATGGCAAAAAATGAACCAGACTTTGACGATATTAGAAATCAAGAAGTATTTAATAAATTGATTGATTAATAAGTAGTAGATTTGCAGTTTACAATAAACCTGTTCCCTCCATACCTATTCTCTCTTTTCTGGATAATAATTATATTTTCCTATGCTTTCTGTCTTTCCTCTGTTATCTTTTACTATTAGACCAAGCGTGAAAAAAGAATGGGTGCATCTCATAGCAAGCAAAAATACTTTTTTTCTATATATTCCCAGAACCCAGATCCCATATCCGGTGTTCCCTAAAAGCGATAAATTTTTGGCTTTATTCAAAATTGAGATGCACCCAAAAGAATATTATGAATAATAAGAGTAATTAAAAGAATCTACTGGGTCAAATGATTATCAAAAAGCCAGGCTTAAAGTAGCTAGGATACACGCAAAAATTAAAGATTCAAGGCTTGACTATACCAATAAACTGACAACCCGACTCATCAAAAGATACCAAACGATAGTAGTTGAAGATTTGGCAGTAAAAAACATGGTTAAAAATCACAACCCACCCCCATCCCTTCCCGGGAGGGGAGCAAGAGGGGTGGGTAATTATGCCAACTGGGGAGAATTAGTTAGGCAATTAGAATACAAAGCAGAATGGTACGGTCGTTAATTAATCAAAGTTGACCGATATTTTCCCAGTTCTAAGCGTTGTTCTAATTGTGGTCATGTAGTGGAAAAACTACCTCTAAGTATTAGAGAGTGGAATTGTCCAGAGTGTGGTAGTCACCATGACAGGGACATAAACGCTTCGATAAATATTTTGCGGATGGGAACCCGCGGGGTACGATAGACCCAAGGGAACGCCCACCAAGAAGGCTGCAGGACTCGCAGTTTCTAGGGGAGCCGTCGGATTGGCGACGTACTGTGGAGCCACTGTAAGACCCGAAGGGAGTAAATCCCGGAAGGCGGGTACTATGTTAACGCAGCTCCTCTGTCAAGAGGCAACAGAAAGCCCCTACCAGCAATGTGAGGGAATGCCGCGCTGTCTCATAGAGCAGCTTCAGGAGGGTGTCAATAACTATAATATAAGATAAATGTAAAGTTTTACAAATAAAGGCCAAATATGCAAAATATGAGTTTAGAGCAAATATCTGTCCAATTAGATAGTGAAAATTCTCGCGATCGCCTCCTTGCCCTGGCCCATCTAAGAGAAGTATCTGCTACTGAGGCAGTACCTTTGATTAAAAAAGTATTGAATGATCCAAATTTACCAGTACGCTCCATGGCAGTATTTGCCCTGGGTATAAAACAGACAGAGGAATGCTACTCAATTTTAGTAGAATTGTTAGAAAAAGATGCAGATTATGGCATTCGCGCTGATGCGGCGGGGGCGTTAGGTTATCTAGAGGATATTAGAGCTTTTGAACCCTTAGCGAGAGCATTTTATGAAGATACCAGTTGGTTAGTACGTTTCAGTGCGGCAGTTTCTCTGGGAAACCTGAAAGATCCACGCGCCCATAATTTATTGATAGAAGCTTTAGATAATCAGGAGATGGTGATACAACAAGCAGCGATCGCGGCTTTAGGAGAAATTGGAGACTTAGAAGCAGTGGAGCATATTCTCAAATTTGCCCTTTCCGAAGATTGGTTAATTCGCCAACGTTTAGCAGAAGCTTTAGGAAATATGCCTACTCCTAAGAGTATATCTGCCTTGAAATATTTAGAAAAAGATAGTCATCCTCAAGTATCTCAAGCAGCAAGCATATCTCTGCAACGTTTATCTGCAGTAGGTTTATAACTATTAGCTATAAGAAAGGTGTAATTAAACGAAAACCAATATGGGTTGTTCCTGTATCAGGCGCTTGAGACTCTCTGGCAGCAGGTCTATAGCGACTACAATAATTTTTAGCACAGAGGTGAGAACCACCTTTAATGACGTGTACCGCACCCTCACCAGGTTTTTGGGGGTCAAAACTTTCCGCTTGTCTAGGACCTTCTGGGTTAACGCTATGAGCCATGTTCTTGCGTTCAACCCGATACCAGTCGGCAGTCCATTCCCAAACGTTACCTGTCATGTCATACAAACCGTAACCATTGGCTGAGAACGAACCAACGGGAGCAGTTCCCAAGTAGCCATCTGCTTTCGTATTGAGAAAGGGAAAAAATCCTTGCCAGGTGTTGGCTTTTTTAGCAGAATATTCTTTACCCCAGGTGTAAGTAGATTCTTTTAAACCACCTCTGGCAGCATATTCCCATTGAGCTTCAGTGGGAAGTTGTTTTCCTGCCCACTTGGCGTAAGCTAAAGCATCTTCGTAGGCAATATGAACAACCGGATGTTTTTCTTTCCCTTTAATATTGCTATCGGGGCCGTAGGGATGTTGCCAGTTTGCCCCCACAACCCAATGCCACCAACTCAGATAAGCGACTTGTTGAATGCCTTCTGCGGGAGGTTCAAAAACAAGAGAACCAGGCGATCGCTGTTCATCGGATAAGTCAGGAAATTGTTCTTTTGATAGGGGACGTTCGGCTACAGTAACGTAACCTGTATCTTCAACAAATTTGGTAAATTCGGCGTTGGTAATTTCGTGGGAGTCAATGCAAAATGAACTGACACTAACATCTTCAACAGGTAATTCTTCGATAAATTCTGGTTGCTCCGATCCCATTTTGAATTCTCCTCCGGGAATGAATTCCATATTTTCGGGACAAGTTGAAGAGGGTGCGGCAAACGCATTCGGACTAAAAATAGTAATGGCAAGAATAAAAACACTGAGAACAATTAGGAGTTTTTGAATATAATTTTGAGAATTATTCATCATTTGAGTCATAGAATTATTATTTATATCATACCGTTTTGTTTGTAGTTGGGCTTTAGCCCGCTAAATATGTATCTGGGCTAAAGCCCAACTACGAGCCTAATTAATTCAAGGGAACATGATCAAGAGGGAAATCTCCGGGCTAACTATAGCCCGGATGTTGAGTTAACACCGTAGATTGGGTTGAGGAACGTTTCGCTACGCGACATGAAAAGCGCAGCTTATCCGCAGGATAAACCCAACCTACACTCTGAATATCGAATAGCGATCGCTATTTGCTTGAATAATGTTTCTCAAGCTGCTGAATGATTATGTCCCAGAAGTCTTCATTACTCATATCTTCCGAAGCTTGGATTGGCTCCTCTTCCGAAGTTGGGAAAATTGGGAGGGGTTCAATTTCCGAGGCCAATTTGACTTCAACCTTGTTGATAGTTCCGTCGAACTCAAAAGGAACTTCATCGGCATAGTCTAGGGAAACCGGAGCCCCCAGATCCCTGCCGACATCGAAGGTTTCACTGGCAGTGAAGGCTGACCCGACGACTTGTTCGATCTTGGTTCGACCGACTTCTGAACCATCCACTTCTATAACCACTTCACCAGGTGAAGTGGGACTCTCGATGTTTGTGTATACTTTAATGGTGTGATGACCAGGATCGATCGGTGCATCTGATGCAGCCTTATAACGTTCTATAAGCAGCATATTGTACTCATACTTGAGAATTCCCTGGTCCATAAACAAGCTCACACCGCCACCGGAACCTCCCAAAGCATAGAGAACGCCGGAAGCATTTTCACCCAGATCGACATCGATCGTAACCACGTTGCTCTCACGACCTAGGCCTGGTGCAGTGAATTCGGGCATACGAGTTGTGTTTTTATCAAAGATCCACTTACTGTAGGGACTCGCGATCCGGTCTTTGGGACTAATGCTAATCCAGAGACCGCCGCCAATGGGAAAGACCTTATTTGCTTCTGCTTCTTGCAAGAATAGTTCCTTCATCATCTCCAGAATATCTGGCTCTTCGGCTGCGAGATCGTTCTCCTGCGTGAAGTCTGTCGTTAAGTCGTATAACTCCCACACATCCTCGCGAGAATCCCAATCTTGTAGATTTACATCGTCAGTACTCCATGGTCTATTAGGGCCTAACGCTCCGGCAAACCAGCCATCGAAATAGATACCACGACTTCCCATATTCTCAAAATACTGAATTTTCTTCTTGTCGGGAGCATCCGGAGCCTCGAAGGTGTATTTCATGCTGACACCATCAATCGGATCTTGGATAAAGCCATAGAACTCTTCCGGTGGAGTAATTTCCAAGATATCGTAAATGGTGGGGGCGATATCGTTGACGTGATGGAACTGGGAACGGACGTTGGAGGTGTACTTCTCGTCGTCAATCCCTTTAGGCCAAGATATCACCAAGGGATTTCGAGTACCGCCGAAGTGAGAGGCAACCAGCTTAGTATAGGGAAACGGTGCATTTCCAGCCCAAGCCCAAGCTGCATTGTACATATTTTCCGTTTCCGCTGTTCCCAAGGCAGCAAGACCATCACAATCTGTGTCAGTTTCAGTGCAAAAATACTTCTCGAGAGCTTGGAGTTGTTCGTCTACGGTCTTGACAATATTGTTCGGGGCGAGCAGTTCGCTGATGCTACCCTTTTGGCCTTCAGCACTGGCACCGTTGTCGCCCCAAATGTAAAAGATTAGGGTGTTGTCTCGAATGCCTTCGGCTTCCAGTTCGTCAACGATCTTGCCGGCTTGGGTATCCACATCTTCTACAAAGGCAGCGTAAAGCTCCATCAAGCGGATTTGGAACTCCTTTTGATCTTCTGGAATTTCAGTCCAAGCCTCCATCTCTTCTGGTCGAGGGGTATCGACGGCATCGTCTGCTATCGGAAGCCACTCGTCCATACCTTTCTGGCGCTCAAATGTGTCCTCACGCAAGGCATCCCAGCCATCGTCAAACTTACCTTTATATTCATCAGCTAAATGGTTGAAGATGTGATGGGGACCGTGGGCGGCACCGGGAGCCCAGTAGAGAAAGAAGGGTTTGTCGGGGGTATAAGCTTGACGCTGGCGCAGCCAAGTAACCGCCTGATTTGCCAAATCTTCACTCAAGTGATAAGGCTGTGTTTCCTCTTCGTCGAAGTAGTGGGGGGGTTCGATAGGGTTTGTATTTTCAAACAGCCGTGGCTCATACTGGGAGGTTTCTCCAGCGAGAAAGCCGTAGAAATAGTCAAAGCCATGTCCGGTTGGCCAGCGATCAAACGGTCCCATTTTGGTGGTTTCATTTGCTGGCGTGTTGTGCCATTTACCAAAGGCTGCCGTATTGTAACCATATTCCCGCAATACTTCCGGCAGTGTTGCCGTAGTTTTGGGAATGACGCCCAAGTAACCATCCCAATCTGTTGATAGTTCTGTAGTAGTGCCGGAGTGGGCTCGGTGGTGATTGCGCCCAGTCAAAAGGGCTGCACGAGTGGGAGAGCAGATGGCAGTGGTATGGAAGGTATTGTAGGCAATTCCTTCATCCCACAGGCGTTTAATGGTGGGAGCATGGATATTACCACCAAATGCTTCAGCCTGCCCAAATCCCACATCATCCAGGAGAATAACCAAGATATTGGGGGCATCATCGGGTAGATAGTTAGGTTCTTCCCGTCGGATCATCTCGGACTCTTCTAGAGTCTCATTGGCGGTACTCGCGGAAGGTACGGGAGGGAAGGGTAGCACCGTACCGTCAGCAGTTTGTGCCAAGACAGGGGGAGCGATAGTCCCCAATAGGAGAGAGGTGGTCATCGCAAACACTACGACACCTCTCAAAATTCGGTTCAAAAAACCGTTGAAAAACATAGATAAAACCTCAGAAAAGGGGTTAACACGCATCTCAGGCCACATCCCAAAACACAATCTGGCCTTGGGATGGGCTGTAGAGTTCCGAGCTAGCGATCGGGACTCTACAGCCTTGGCTGAATTAGAGATGCAAGAGTTTTCCAGGGCAATAATTCTATGAGGGTGGGTAATTTCAGTTATCAGTTATCAGTTATCAGTAGAGAGTGAACCTCCGACTAAACTCGGAGGCTTGAAAGACTGAATTAAAGATTTCTCTTGGTCGATTGGATATGGCGAGGAAACCTCGCCATCCCACCCTTCGGGAAGCTCCGCTAACGACCGCTTTTTCATCCCCTTAAAAGGGGAGGCTTTAGACGTCGTTTTTTGGTAACACCCACCCTACAGATGACCAGGTTCAGAGCTAGTCACCCACGCTCACGCTAATCTCATCAATGATTTCATCAATAATCTTGTCAAGATCGGAGCTAAAGGGAGCCTGACTGGGAGGATATTGTTCAAAAGTACCCAGGTATTTCTGGACAATGCCAAACGCTGGCAGCAACAAATAATTCCGGCGAGTCCACCAATCGTTGTAATTATTGGAATCTGTATCTGCTCGTTCATAAGGATCGCGACGTAAGTTAAATAGCTTAGGTAGACGCAACTTCACAAATGGCTCCCGCCAAACATCGGAATAGTGCGCTCGTTGTTCTAGGAATACTACTTTCCAATCCCCAACGCGAACCCCTGGTAGTTGAGCTTCATCATTGAAGTAGATGAATTCTCGACGTCGCCCATGTTCACTTTCAGGATTTGTCAAGTAAGGAAGTTGATTATACCCATCTAGATAAGTTCCACATAAATTAGTCGATCCATCCTCAGGACAATCCTCTTTCAAGATTTTTTTCAGGTCATCTACACCTGCTGCTGCCATCAGCGTTGGTACCCAGTCCAAGTGAGAGAAAATTTCGTGAGAAACAGTTTCCGCAGGAATATGACCAGGCCAACGTACCAAAGTCGGAACGCGATAACCAGCTTCCCAGTTGGTGTTCTTCTCACCTCGGAAGGGACTCAAACCAGCATCAGGCCACATATTATAATGGGGGCCGTTGTCAGTGGTGTAGATAACAATGGTATTATCTGCAATGTCTAGATTGTCCAGCAGCTCTAGCAACTCTCCCACATGACCATCATGCTCTAACATTCCATCGCCGTAGAAGCCCTGGCCACTAATTCCCTCTACATCATCATCAATATGGGTATATAAGTGCATCCGGCTGGGATTGAACCAAGTGAAGAAGGGTTTATTGTTGGTAGCAGCGGTGGTGATGAACTCCTTGGTACGATTGAGAAATTCACGATCAATCGTCTTCATCCGTTCAATGTTCAGTGGACCAGTATCTTTGCAAGACTGATAGCCCAATTCTTCAAAGCGTCGGCTTTCTAGTTTCTTGAGCGGTCCATTAGGAAGCGGCGCTCCATTCTCATCCAAAATCGGCTCTGTGATATAATCATCTGATGCCTTGCAGTCGAGAACCCCGCGAGGGCCGATGCCCTTGGCAAATAAGCCATCTGGCCCGCCTGGATAGTCTACGTTTTCTGGCTCTTCTTCCGCATTTAGGTGATAGAGGTTGCCAAAAAATTCGTCAAAACCATGGACGGTTGGCAGAAACTTGTTCAAATCTCCAAGGTGGTTTTTACCAAACTGTCCTGATACATAGCCCTGAGACTTCAACATTTCTGCTAAGGTCGGATCTTCGTCCTGAATACCAAAGGGCGCTCCAGGGAAACCGACTTTTAGTAAGCCAGTTCGCAGACCATTTTGTCCGGTGATAAATGCCGCCCTACCTGCAGTACAGCTTTGTTCGGCGTAGTAGTCGGTGAACAGCATACCTTCTTCGGCAATCCTATCAATATTAGGAGTGTCGTAACCCACAATGCCTTTTTCATAGGCACTGATATTAGTCCAGCCAATGTCATCGCCCATGATGACTAAAATGTTGGGTTTTTCTGTAGTGGCCAAAGCCGGGGCTGCCGGGAACCAAGGCAAAATCCCTGACACCACAAGCAATAGGGACATCGCCATAGCGACACCCATTTTCATGGAACGAATCACAAAAATGATCTCCTTAATTAATTATTTATGTAGCTTCAAAAATTTATCTCACACTTAATTTATTAAAAAGCTTTCAGCACTTCAGTAAGCTTTGCTGATAGCTAGTTAAACAGGAACCAAAAGCTGCAATGAAAGAAGTTTAATGGCGATTGGTTATTCCGTGAGATGGACTTTAGAGTTCCAAGCAAGCGATCGGAACTTTATCAGTTGAACACCCTTGAATTGATCTATCGAATTAGGATGGGCTATACCCACTCCGTAGCACAACGGAGTAATCCGAAGATTTCTAAAGTTACTTTAGTGGTAATTTATCTCTGTGGATAATCAAAAATTGAAACTTTCTCAGTTATACAAATTAAATAACTAAGTTGAAGTTGATATTAGTTTTACTTATAGCTAATTTGATTATTTTTTTTGATGGAGTGATGTAAAAGTAAGTTGATTTATGGATACAAACAATAGTAAAATAGCCCAAGCTCAAGATGCTCCTGGGATAACCAATCCGAAGATTATCTCCAAATCATTTACAGATGTGGAGTATTTCAAAGAGTTTTATGGTAAGCATGAAGTAATACAACTTACTCCTGGTTCTCTTCAAGGTAGTTTTTTGTCAATTCAGCTTGGTAACTTATATTTCGTATCTCATCAGGTGAACCAAGGAGTTCAATCTTTTGGTGCTCCTAGAAAGCAACACATATGTATTGCGATAGTTTGGTCTGAGAATGAAAAGGAATGTTACTCCATGCGTTATCCTCTCCAACCTCAAAGGACTCTTTTTGGTTTCGATAATAGGGAAGCAGACCTTATATTTCCTCAAGGTGGAACGATGACAAATATTTTAATCCCTATTAAAACTTTTCATGCTTATGCAAACCAACTACAACGCCACGATCTAGACGATAATTTCCGAAGTAAAAATCATATAAATTTGCTCCCAACAGGGATGAATGAAATTAAAGATTACCTGAAACAACTATTTTGGTTAGCAGTACACAAACCGACTTGGTTTCACAACCCTCACATCGAGAAACTCATTACTGATGATTTCGTTCCTTTGTTAATTAGTCAGATTCCCATCAAGTTAAATTCTAAGTCTTTTCTCAAACCTTCCCGAAGAGAACAGTTGATTGCCCAAGCAGAGCAAAAAATGTTAGCACACTTGGAAACACCTCTGACTTTAAAACAACTAGCTGAAAATTTAGGGTGTAGCAGTCGTGCGTTATCTTTTGGTTTTAAAGACTTATTTGGCGTGAGTCCGATGCGCTATCTCAAGGTGCGACGACTGAATGCAGTGCGACAACACCTGAAAGCAAGCGAACCCGAAAATTGTACTATAAGCATCCTCGCCAGTGAATTTGGGTTTTACAGTCCATGTCATTTTACTCAAGATTACAAAACTATGTTTGGGGAGTTGCCTTCAGAGACATTGCGAAAGACTGCAAAAAGTTAGTTTGGGTGTGGATGGTTAACGAAGTCAGAAGTTAGAAGTCAGAAATAAGAAGTTGTTTTTGTAAAGGGGATTAGAGCAAAATTCCAAAAACGTTTCCCCTTAAAAGGCGGGGTTGAGCGACCCAATTATTTTGATAAAATATCTCTGGAAATTATATCATACCTAGTTAAATACTTATAAATAAATTTATTTGCTCACAACAGAAATATTTTTGTTTAATTTGGTATTATCTAGTTACAGAGATATATAAATTACCTCAAGATGATTAACTTTAATACCCCAAAAAATAACTATCGTAAATTAGCAATTTTATGCACAGTTATTTTAATATTTTTCCTGAGTTCTTGTAGACCAGCACCATCAAATTATCAATCTCGTCTGGTAGTTTCCACACCAAGCGATGCTTCTACTTTTAACTATCCATTAAATCAGTCAGCATATAGTGTTTTTGGTTATATTTATGACGGCTTAATTATTGAAAATGGTGTAACAGGAGAATTAGAACCAGCATTAGCTGAATCTTGGGAAGTTTCCGAAGACGGACAAACAATAGTTATTACTTTACAAGAAAATTTGAAGTGGTCAGATGGAGAACCTTTAACTGTTGATGATGTGGTATTTTCCTATAACGAAATATATCTCAATGATAAAATTCCTAGCAGCTTTAAAGATATTCTCAGAATCGGTCAAAGTGGTGCTTTACCAACAGTAAAAAAAATCGATAATCTCCGTGTAGAATTTTCTACCCCCGAACCTTTTGCTCCTTTTGTCAGATATGCCGGAGGATTACCTATTCTACCTGCTCATGTTTTAAAAGAATCAGTTCGTACTACTAACTCGGAAGGAGAATTAAACTATCTCACAAAATGGGGAACTGATACCCCAGTCACAGAAATTGTTGGTAATGGTATGTATCGCATCAAAAGTTATACTCCAAATCAACGAATTATTTTAGAAAAAAATCCATTTTACTGGCGCAAAGATGATCGGGGAAATAACCTGCCTTATATTGAAAATATTGTCTGGCAAGTCATCGAAAACACAGATAACCAACTATTAAATTTTCGTTCTGGAGAACTAGATACAATTCAAGTAGCAGCAGAAATGTATCCTCTGTTAAAACGAGAAGAAAAACGAGGCAAATATACTATTTATAATGGCGGTCCTACATCTGCTTCTAGCTTTATTTCTTTTAATTTGAATGAGGCAAAGAATGCTCAAGGTCAACCATTTGTCAAACCCTTTAAATCTCGATGGTTTAATAATAAAACTTTTCGTCAAGCGATCGCCTATGGAATTAATAGGGAAGCAATGACCAATAATATATACCGTGGATTAGGTGCGCCCCAATATTCACCAATTCCAGTCACCAGTCCTTTTTATTTCTCTCCTGAAGAAGGCTTAAAAATTTACAACTATAACCCAGAAAAAGCCAAAGAACTTTTACTGAGTGCTGGCTTTAAATATAATCAAAATGGTGAATTATTAGACAGTGAAGATAATAGAGTAGAATTCAATTTATTATCAAGTGCGGGTCGGAAAGTTAGAGAACAAATGGCAACACAAATTAATCAAGATTTAGCCAAAATAGGTATTAAAGTAAATATGCAGTTTCTTAGTTTCAATACTTATGTAGAAAGACTATCTTTATCCAGAGATTGGGAAGCTTATCTAGGAGGTTTTATCGGAGGAAGTATTGAACCTCATGGTGGTTATAATATTTGGTCTGTCAATGGTAGATTACACACTTTTAATCAAGGACCTCAACCTGGAGAAGACAACATAGAAGGTTGGAAAATTAATGATTGGGAACAAGAAATAGACGACCTTTATATTAGAGCGTCTCAAGTGCTAGATGAAGAAAAACGAAAAGAAATTTATGGTCAAGCACAGCAAATTATTGCTGAGGAATTACCTTTTATATATATGGTCAATCCTCTAGAATTTGAAGCTATACGAAATCGGATTAAAGGAATTCAATATACTGAACTTTCCGGAGGTTTTTGGAATTTATATGAACTCCAAATTTCTGAGTAAAGAAGGAAGAAGCAAGAAGGAAAAAGGAAGAAGCAAGAAGGAAGAATCTTATATTTATATTGTTTAAGTTTTAAGCTTTTGATTTGTCTTCACCTTTCCTTCGACTGCTATAACTAAAAATAAAGGTAGTCTTGCATAGTAATGGTATACAAAAACAATGAATACTTGGCACGGGAGCAAGATGTTCCCACTGTCATGCTTTCTAACAAAAATAATGACAATGCACGACCATTACGATGCACAACTACCCAATTCACTTGCAAATAAAAAGTCGCTCTACAAGGGCGAGACTTCAAACCCACTTTTTCGGTGAAATAGAAAGCTAAACAAATTATCTCAAGAAAAGAGGGAACAGGGATAAATAATTGACAATTTATAGATAATAATTGCTTTAATTTTTGATTTTTGGAGATGTCTAATATATCAATTATTAATTGACAGCACTTTGCAGATTATTAGGTACAATGCTCAAAGCAATAAGTCAGTCTAGTAGTAGACTATTTTATCTTAAATGTTGCAATAGATGTAGGTTTGATTGAGGGACGATCTTCGTAGCTTATCCGTAGGATCAACCCAACAACAATCTTTCTCCCCTACTCCCTACTCCCTACTCCCTTATTTATTTATTTATTCTAATGAAATCAGAAGATTTAAAGCAGTTATTAACAGCAATTTCTACAGGAGATGTAACTCCAGAGTCAGCTTTAGAAAAGCTCAAGAATTTTGACTTTGAAAATGTCGAAAATTTTGCCAAAATTGACCACCATAGAAATATCAGAACAGGTTTTCCTGAAGTCATCTGGGGACCAGGAAAAAAACCAGAACAAATTGTGAAAATTATGGAGGTAATGAGGAAAAATAATCCTGTAGTAATGGCAACAAGAATTGAACCAGAAATTTATGAAGAGTTGCAGGACAAAATTGCTGGTCTTTATTATTATCGAGATGCAAAAATATGTGCAATTATTTCTGATTTTCCTACTCCAAAACATCAAGGTATTATTACAATTGTCAGTGCTGGTACTGCTGATTTAAGAGTAGGAGAAGAAGCAGCAGTTACAGCTACTCTTTGTGGTTTTTCTGTAAAGCGACTTTGGGATGTAGGGGTAGCAGGAATACATCGTTTATTAAGCAATAAACATTTAATTGCAGAAGCAGATGTACTAATTGTAGTAGCAGGAATGGAAGGTGCTTTGCCTAGTGTAGTTGCAGGTTTAGCAGATTGTCCTGTTATTGCAGTACCTACAAGTGTAGGTTATGGAGCTAATTTTGATGGTTTAGCTCCACTATTAACAATGTTAAATTCTTGTGCGCCAGGAATAGGTGTTGTGAATATTGATAATGGTTTTGGAGCAGCTATTTTAGCAGGACAAATTATTAGGACAGGAGAGAAATTGGTTAACAGGAGAAGTCAGGAGTCAGGAGTCAGGAGTCAGGAGGGAACAAGAAGAAGTTTTAAGGTATAATATTATATATCTTTGAATATTCACAATAAAAAATTTAGGGAATAAGGAACAGGGAACAAGGAGAAATTTATCAGAGAAAACATTTTTATTATGGTTAATTAATGAGACTTGATATCAGGAGAAAAAAGTTTTTTTGTCGCTAATTATCAGGACATTACATTACACCACTTTAAAAAAAAGAATGTTATGAATAATAAGTGTGATTAAAAAACACGTCCAAGAAATATCTCTTTGACAAAAAAGATAATTTACGACATCAAAAATGGTATTCAACTTATTAATTCTGACTCCTGACTCCTGACTCCTGACTCCTGAGTTATGCTAAATCAAATAAAAGAATTTCTGCATCTGACTTAGCTGTAATATAAACATCATTAATTTCGCTTAAAGCAGCACCATCACCTGCTTTTAAAGATAAATCATTAAGGTCTATTTCCCCACGAGCAACTTGAACCCATCCGTAACGTTCAGCATCAAAAGAATAAGAAAAGCGATCGCCCTGTTTCAAAACACCTGCAAATAAATCCACATCCTGATTAATTTTTAGTGCCCCATTTCTACCATCTTTCGCAACTATTAAATTTAATTTACCAGAGTTTTTTTCTATATCAAAATAACCTTGACTATATGTTGGTTTTAAACCTCTAGAATTTGGTAGTAACCAAATTTGTAAAAAGTGAACCTCCTCAGATTTTGAATGGTTATATTCACTGTGCATAATTCCTGTACCCGTACTCATGTGTTGTACTTCTCCAGGATAAAGTACAGCACCATTTCCTGCACTATCTTGATGCTCTAATGCTCCTTCTAAAACATAAGTAATAATTTCCATATCTCGATGTCCATGAGTTCCGAAACCATTACTAGGAGAAACTCTATCTTCATTAATTACTCTCAGAGAGCGAAACCCCATATATTCGCGGTCAAAATAGTTAGCAAAAGAAAATGTATGATGAGTATCTAGCCAACCATAATTTGCGTGCCCTCTTGCTTCAGCTTTTCGTATAGAAATCATTCTTACTACCTCCGAAAAATTTGATTTTTTTGTGAAAATTAAACTTTAATTACTAATATTAATTTTGACTAATAAAAAAAATTAATAACTAGGTTGAATAACTGAAATTATTTGATAATTTATGTTTGATTACTCCCAACTAATGTTGCATAATTGTGATTTTGCAGAAGTTAATTTTCAGTCAAAATAATTGTTTGATTATGCAACACTAACAAATGAATATTTTATTGATAATTTAGCGTGAGTCCCATCACAATAAGGAGGATTATTAGTATACTTACAATTACACAGTGCTACACTATTTTTCTCTGTTCACTCAAATGCCATAGGAGTAAACTCAGTTTCTGCATTGGAACCATCATAATATGGTTGCTTTTTCGATGCACCACATTTACACCAATAGTAAGTACTTGCTTCAAGTTCTAAAACGACAGGTTTGTTATCTGCAATAATTGGTTCACTCATGGTGTTTTTCTCTATAGAATTAATCTCTGGATACAAAATCTATAGAAGTTAATAACTTAGATTTTGTTTTGACATTTATAATCTAGCTTAAGTCAGGTTAGTATGTATAGTATGCACTTTAAAGTAAGATAGTACCCAAAAAGATACTATGGGTAGAGGTAGTAGACAAATGTGTAGAACTGATCAATATGGTTTTCCTAGAACCAAACCTAAACTTAGACACCAATAATCCTATGGTTTTATGAGTGGGGATATTTTTAAAGTAGTTGTCACCAAAAGCAAAAATATTGGTTTTTATATCGGTCGAGTAGCTGTTATAAAAACTGGTAACTTTAATATAAAAACTGAAGAAAGCAACAATTTGAGATGAAAATTAAAAGTACAAATAAGAAGAAAAATTGCCCAGCAGAGATGGCGATCAAAGTCATTGGTGGACGTTGGAAACTTTTGATTCTCAAAGAATTATTTGATGGGGTCAAACGTTTCAATCAACTTCATCGTTCTTTACAAGGTGTGACTCACAAGATGCTTACCCAACAATTGCGGGAAATGGAGGCAGATGGTATTGTTCATCGGGAAGTTTATTTGCAGGTTCCTCCAAAAGTCGAATATTCTTTAACTCCTCTCGGAAAAAGTCTTAAACCTATGATTGATGAAATGCACGAATGGGGGATTGAACATCAGAATTCTGATCAGGAAAATGAAAAGATAGATGAATAATATCAAATCCATTTAATTCGGTATAAAAAAATGTTCCATCTTCAACCATTACCAAATATTTCCCCCCCATCCCCCCACATTCCCCTCCTGGGAGGGGCGAGGGGTGGGTCCCATCTCCCCATCCAATTACACCGATGCTACCGGACATAATATTACGACCGCTCTGAACTTAAAATATGGTCAGTTTTTAATGTGACAACAGTTGGTAAATTTATACTAAAAGTAGATCCAACACCAACAGAACTTGTTACCGTAATTTTTCCACCCATAATTTCACAAAATTTTTGACAGATAGACAACCCCAAACCAGTTCCACCGTACTTACGAGTCGTAGAGTTATCAGCTTGTACAAAAGGCTGAAAAACTTTTTCAATCTGCCCTGGAGTCATACCTATACCAGTATCAGTTACACTGAAAATTATCTGATTTAATGTCTGATCTATTTCCAATGTGCTACTACCATTTCCATTATGCTCTATATTGTGTTTGCGAACTACTTTTAAAGTGATGATACCTTCGTGAGTAAACTTGCTAGCATTACTCAATAGATTAATCACGATTTGCTTAATTTTTGTTCGGTCAGCAAACATAGTCCCTATTTCGCTACTACAATGCATCTCAAAAGAATTACCATTTTTCTTGATCAGTGGTTGCACAATGGATTGGACTTCTTTTATTAAAGTCAAGATATCAAATTCTTCTTCATATATAGTCATCTCCCCTGATTCTACCTTAGAAATATCTAGGATATCTTGAATAATTGTTAGCAGATGTAAACCAGAGGTTTTAATTTGATCCAGGTCTGGAATAAATTCTTCATGGCCTAAATCTTCAGCTTCTTCCCGCAGCAGATCGCTATACCCAATAATAGCGTTAAGAGGTGTTCTTAACTCATGACTCATACTAGCAAGAAACATACTTTTGGCTTTGTTAGCACCTTCTGCAGCTTCTTTTGCTTGTTGCAACTCTATATTAGCTAACTTACTTTCTGTAATATCTCGAACAATAGCCAAAACTTCATTTTGACCACTTGCCAATATTCTTGCTTCAAAATGATGACGTCGCCCATGGACAAACCACTCATATTCAAATATTTTAATATCTCCTGTTTGAAGCGCTTCCTCAAGATATTGTAAATATTGTTTTGCAGCATTTTCTGGCAAAACTTCAAAAACTTTTTTACCTATTAATTTATCCCTAGACCAAGGTAAATCATTTTTTCTAGAAGGTTTATAGTAGAGAAAAACCCCATTATTGCTGAATCGCAAAATTACATCTGGGATAGCATCAAGCAGTGCTCTATTTTTAGCCTCACTTTGCCGTAAATCTTCTGCTCTTTGTTTTAAATTGCGAATTAGCTCCTCCTTGCTATGAATTAGTTCTCTAAGTTGATAAGTCATGCTATTAAAAGAATTTGCCAATACAGCTAATTCATCTCCAGTACAAATCTCCATCTTCTGAGTTAGGTCTCCAGAAGCGAGACGTTTAGTAACTACAGTCATTTCCTCTAGAGGTTCAGTAATAGAACGACTAATTAACAATGCCAGAAAAGTTCCTGCAGTAGCAGCCATAGCTGCTACTATAAGACCTTGATTACGCACAGCAGCAATTTTTTGATTTAAAGGAGTTATAGACAAACCTACACTCACAGCTCCGAGTCTTTTCCGCCCAACGACTACTGCCTTACCAGCAAGCAATTGAGTAGACTTCCACTCAAAAATTGTTTCATCGCTCTCCAGTAGACGCTGGCCAAATTCATCGGGTTTAATATTGTAAACCAAAACATCTTTACCATAAGCATCAGCAACTATTCTTCCATCTTTCTCATAAATACGGCCAGCCGCCAGCACTTCATCTTCTCCAAGCTGCTCCATGATTTCTTCCATAAAATCAGCATCTAGCTTGTACAGAGAATCTCTAACTGTTATGGATATAGTATTGAGTAAGATTTCCGCCTGTTTTTCTAATTCAGTACGAAAATTTTGTTGCTGACGGTGGACGGATAACCAAGTGACACCGGCCACTACCATGACAACCAAACCTGTCATGGCTAGCGTTAACTTGGTGGCTAGCGACCCTTGTCCAACCCTGAATAAGCCCATCTAATTCACCTGTTTTGAACAAGTTCATACAATTCTCGCATTCTTTCTATACTTGACTCTGGAGGAAAATCATCGAATTTGGCTGTCTTTTCAAATTTCTCTAAGACTTCTCGTCCCTCTGCCGTTTGATCCATTTTAATCAAAATAGCTTTGATGGCCTCAAGCATTTCCGGTTTCATGTTAGGTCTAACTAAAACTACATGGCGAGCTACTTTCTCACTTTTTGCTAAAACTATCATGGCTTGTCGGTTTGCTTCCGGAATTTCCATAAAAGTACCGATGTCAACTGCACCAGCAGCAACTTTTCCACTAATTACCCATTGGATAGTATTTTCATCATCATCAGTAAAAACAAATCCTACTTCATCAGCAGATACTGTCGAACTAGCTGATTTCTTCTGTTGAGGATTTAAACCATTTTCTATCAGCAAGGAAGTAGGTAACATATATCCTGAGGTAGAGCTAACTTCATCAAAACCAACTATCTTACTTTTTAGATCCTCTAAGGATTGAATCCCACTATCCTTCATGGTAAAAATGACAGTATAATAATCTGGTACACCACCTTTCCAACGACGTAGAATTGGTTTAGCATTAGACCGATCGCTCACAATCATTGCTGGGTAGGGACTATCAAAATAAATATCTACTTCTCCTGAGTTGAGATAATTGGCCATTTCTTGTAAATCAGAAGCTATTTCGACATCCCCTACTTTGACTCCAAATTGGCCTAGTCTTTCTGCTAAGTAGTCTGCTAAGGGTTGATAGCGTTTAATCTTTTTTGAAGGATTATTAGAAATATCAGCAATAACTATTGTGCTTGGGTCTGGAGTGCTAGCTAACAGCTTTGGGTTTAATGCTGATGATTTTAAGCTAGAGCCGATCAAGGCCATGACCATGCCAAAAAGTGATAGTTTCACAAAAAGCTTGCGTAACATTTTCTCCACTTCTCCATTGTTGATAGTTGTAACTTTAAGGATATAACTCAAATAAATTCACGAACAAAAGTTTTAATCAGGTAATTTTTCCACAGGTCTATCCCGGTTGGGCCAGTGAGGTCTACATTAGACATGGTATTATTTCTATAAATTGCCAATAATAGTCTAGTTACTAAACTTAGAATACTTGACTGATTTTGTTGACTATTTGGCCATCAATGTTAGGGATTTTTATCATTTTCTTTGTGGGTTTAATACGCCACCGTCAACGGGGGTGTTCACGCATTACTTGGGGGAGCGAATCCCCATGTAATTTTCCTCCTGTCTCCTGTCTCCTGTCTCCTGTCTCCTTCTTCAATCTCCTTCTTCAATCTCCTTCTTCAATCTCACTTTTTTGAAAACACCACAGATATTTATACTATCCTAGCAAGATTTTTGGAGGGCTGTAGGCCAGATATATATAGCCACTCATTATATCGACTTAATACAACCATTGTTTGTAAATAGCCACTCAAGATGGTTACTTTGAATTAATCAACAATATATGAAGATTTGATGAAGTTTGCTCATAACTATTGCATTTTTATAGCTAATAATGCAATTATTTATAAAACATCAATCAGAGTTGTTTTTTGTACTCATACCAAATTCATCAGAGTTGACTTTAGATTAAGATAAACAATTTGGTAAATCTCATAATTATGTGCAATATTACATAAAATTTGCATAAAACCTAATTCTATGTAATTTTACATAAAATTGGTATGAAAACATGGATAACTGAGTGAAAATGTTCATATAAATTATAGAATAATTTATCTTCTATAAGTATAGTTTAAGTGTTTTTATCAGGTAGTAAGCTGATTTAGCACTTAAATTTGAGTATATGAATATTTTCTTACTATTAATAAGTAGAGCTGATAGCTTAAAAGCCTCTCCCTATTAAGTATTGCCTTTAACAGTTTTATTTTGTATTACCAAAATAAATACATCTTAGCTCGTTAAGCTTTACTAATATTGAGAGAACGATCAGTAATAAAATAGGAAAATGGATAAAATTTTTACATATTTTCTTTGCTCTAAAAATACTAGCTGTGAAAGCTATAGCACGATGGAAAAAAAAATTATCTAGAATATAGCGGAATAATTTAGTTTAGTTAGGAGATACATAATCAATGAAAAACTATCAGGATAAAAGTAAATATACTAATACTAATGTATTAGAAAAAATCATTGAAGTAACTGTACAATCAAGTATGGCGCTCGCTATGATGGCAGCACCAAGTAAAGCTATTGGTTTGAGTTTCACACCAGTAGGTACTTATGCTACAGACGTATTTGATGA
The DNA here is from genome assembly GCF_010692685.1 of Okeania sp. SIO2F5. NCBI lineage: Bacteria > Bacillati > Cyanobacteriota > Cyanophyceae > Oscillatoriales > Microcoleaceae > Okeania > Okeania sp. SIO2F5. The sequence continues at coordinate 23,103 of NZ_JAAHGU010000053.1, forward strand.
TAGTGCAGCAAGAATAACAGCCTTTGATCCAAATAGTGAAAGACTTTTTGTTGTTAACGATAACATAGTGGGAATAGATGTTTTGAATATCAGTAACCCCAATACTCCAATCCTGGATTTTACTATAAATTTAAGTCTATTTGGCAATTTTGGTGGTGTCAATAGTGTTGCTTATAGTAACAGTATATTTGCGGTTGCTGTTGAGAATGAGACAATCACAAATCCAGGAGAAGTTTTATTCTTTGATAATAAAGGCAATAAATTAAATCAAATAACAGTGGGTGCTTTACCCGATCTGCTGACCTTTACACCAGATGGCACTAAACTACTCGTGGCCAATGAAGCTGAACCAGAAGGTTATGAAGAAGGAGATATAGATCCAGAAGGCTCTGTTAGTATCATCGATCTGTCTCATGGCATAGAAAATCTCACGCATAATGTTGCAGGTTTTCAGGCTTTTAACGATCAAGTAGATGAACTACGAGCAGAAGGTGTGCGAATATTTGGCCCTGGTTCAACAGTAGCTCAAGATTTGGAACCGGAGGCGATCGCTATTTCCGAAGATGGAACAACAGCTTGGGTAACATTACAGGAAAATAATGCTATAGGTATACTTGATATAGAAACAGCTACATTTACAGATATAGTTGCTCTTGGTTTTAAAGATCATAGCCTACCTGGTAATGGAATAGATGGTAGCGATGAAGACGGTGAAATTAATATTGAAAATTATCCTGTATTTGGGATGTACCAACCAGATGAAATTGCTAGCTATACAGTAGGGGGAAAAACTTACTTAGTGACAGCTAATGAGGGTGATAGTCGTGATTATGATGGGTTGAATGAAGAAACAGAAGTAGCAGATGAGGTACTAGACCCAAATGCTTTCCCAGATGCTGACATACTCCAGCAAGATGAAACTATAGGACGTTTAGAAATTACAAATACTCTGGGTAATACAGATGATGATGATGAATTTGAGGAACTATATGCCTTTGGTGCTCGTTCCTTTTCTATTTGGGATGAAGATGGAGCTTTAGTTTTTGACAGTGGGGATGATTTTGAACAAATAACTGCTAAATTATTTCCTGAATTCTTCAACTCCAATAATGATGATAATGACTCCTTTGATAATCGGAGTGATAATAAAGGCCCAGAACCGGAAGGTGTAGCTATTGGTATGGTAGGTAATAGTACTTTAGCCTTTATTGGTTTAGAAAGGATTGGTGGCTTTATGACCTACGATGTTAGTAATCCATTCGAGCCTAAGTTTATTAGCTACACAAATAATCGTAACTTCTCTGGAGATCCTGAAGATGGTACTGCTGGGGATCTAGGACCGGAGGGGTTAACATTTATTAGTGCAGAAGATAGTCCCAATGGTAAAGCTTTGTTAGTATTAGCTAATGAAGTTAGTGGTACAACTACTATTTATGAAATTAATTCTGTACCTGAACCAGGTACAATCTTTGGTTTATTGGTATTCGGAGCAGCAGGAAAGTTATTGTTGAAGCGTCATAACAAAACTACTAAAGAAAATTCTGCCTTCTGATTCTGATGATGATTAATCAAAATCTTCTGTAGGGACGTTCCATGTAGCGTCCCTACGCTTATACAACAGATTCCGTACTAATGAGGTACAACTGACGATCTGGAATATTTGTATATTCCCTGTTCCCTGTTCCCTATTCCCTATTCCCTGCTGTATTAAAGATTGTTAAAATTAGCTAGACCTTTATAACCGGAAAATTTTGCTAAATCCTCTAAAGAAACTGTACCTTCGTAAGATTTACCATTAATTTTCCAAGTCGGATATGCAGTAATATTGGCTGCGATACATGAGCTTTGTTGAGGGTTTTTGCCTTTAGGATCGCACTCAATATAATTAAGTTTACTAACAGCTTCTTGACCAAACAACTTCTTTTGGTCTTGACAGTGACCACACCAATAAGCACCATACATTTTTGCTCCCACTTCTGTCAGATGTTCTGCTAAAGCAATTTTTGCCGGTGTCGAAGTAGTTGTAACTGCATAAATATCTTGTTGATCAGCAATAGGACTATGAATTGGAGCATAAACCGCAAATGTTCCTACCAGAGTAACCATTCCAACAATAATAGCGGTAAAGATTAATTGCCCAATATCTTCCCAGTCACGACCGATTAATGCTAAAACAAATAAAGCTACAGAACAAATAGCTGAACCGATGCAATAAATACACAGAGATTTAATCTCAAATGCCATGATGTACATCAAATAGCTACTGAAGATAGTCATGGATACGCCACCAACAAACATTAATAACCAACTCCAGTGTTCTAGTTTTGAGCGTAACTCCTTCTGAGAATCTGGGTTAATTATCCAAGGACCGATCGCCATTGTTCCCATGCCAGCATAAGCTAGAAAGCCAAATAGAGCCAGAGGTAAGCCAAAAATCATAGCATAAGGACTTTCAAGTACCTGATCGCAACCAGCTACAGGACAAGTCACGACTCCTCCCATGAATTTTTCTATTGCGAGATATGCTGTAATTATTGCTCCTACTGTTGAAATACCAGCAATAATAAAACGTGAATTACGATGAATCCAGGGTTTAGAGCGTTTACTACGCATTTATGCCTCCTTGTTTAGTACAGTTTCTTTTCATATTATCTTTTCTTTTGCGGGTTTAATACTCCACAATCAACGGGGGTGCTTAAAATTGTTTGGGGTTATAAGACACTGAGTGGCGTGTCGAAGACTATCCATAAGCATTTTTCCTTCTTCCTTCTGCCTTCTTCAATGACTTCCCGAACAACTGGACAGTCAAATATACAGTTTCATAGTAAATAATTTTATCTGACTTTTCAACATCTGCTGATGGCCAGAAGAAAGTTCAGACAAACTCTATATAGCTATAAGCATTCAGCTATCAGCTATCAGCTAGAGTCAAAACTTTTAACTATAATATTTTGAAGTTTCTTAGCTGTCCTAATCTTAATGGGTAGTGCTGTAGCAATAGACAGATAGGTTAGGACTTACGCTGATAACGATCTTTAGACAGGAAAATGTTTTTCCTACTGTTCTCTGTTATAGATATTAGAGAAGTGAAATTGATATCAAGTATCTTCAGATTTTACAGTAGATTTGATCAAGGGTGAGGTACACCTCCTTACAGCGCTTTTCGGCTTCTTTTCAAGGAGAGGTAATTGTTACTAGACAGTGCAAAGTTCTGGGAATAACTATTACTAGTCAAGGGTTTCACGGACTCAAGGTTAAAAATTCTCCGTTCACAACAGTAGGTGCTGTAAACCTTTCCCAGTAACACTTTCAATCTTGAGAGCAAACTGTTTTTTAGCAGAACTTTGTACTCTCCAGAATTGTTAATAATTAATAATTAATTGTTGAAAAACAGCTTCTAAGGGAGAGGTCTTAAATGTTTGTACTTCATGTACTTGCAATTTGTTGTAGCTACTCCTCTGGTTATGGCGATCGCATTTGAGACATAACCTTTACCTAAAAAGCTTTTACTGATCGCTTTGAAGGTTCTTGTGTTCGGCAAAGATTGAAAAGCCACATATTTAATTATACCTGATAGACTTAATTTTGCAAATTTTTGCTGGCAACACTTTTAATTTTTGCTTTTCCTAGTTTTTAAAATTACTGAATAAAGCTAATATCAAGTATGATTATAATAGTTTTTATTCATTTATTTCTCCAATCACTCACAATTAATATTTATTTACTTTCGAGAAAAATAGCAACTTAAATGTTCGCTAATTTGGCAGATTTGCAGATATAATTATTTTTGGGAATAATCATATTATCATCTTGACAATTTGAGTAGATAGCTGTAAAATTTTACTTACATAATCCCTCAAATAAACTAAGATTAATTATATCATAAAAAATGATTTTTTTTATTAATTTTTATTAATATTGAGACAGTAAAAACTAATATTAATAATGCCGGTTTCTGGATTGAGAATTTATACTTAAAAAAACAAGCAACCGCTCATAAAATCAGAAAAAAGATAGTAAAAAGTATATTAGTTAACAATAAATGATCTGAATTTAGAGATATAAAAAGAATATAGATAGTAATTCACTATCCATAAAGTAAACCAATTACAGGAGAGTTTTTATAATGAAAAGGTACTTAATCCTATCTGCACTAGCTTCTCTCGGCATTTTCTTACAAGCAGGATCGGCTAACGATCAATATAGATGCAATTTCAGATATAAAGTTGGCGCAAATGATTGGGTTAATGACAGTGCCAGTGCAACAACTCGTTCTCTTGCTAAAGGTTCAGTTGCAAGCGTTCTAGAAAGTAAAGAAGCTAAAGCAAATAGAGAAGGTAAAAGTTTTGATTCAACTAACTTATTTTGTAGAGAAGTACTTGGGGATTAATGTGATAGTCTGTCTGGAAACTAAAATACTCAAAAACTCTATTGCTTTTAAGCATGAAAATTAGGTGAAGTTTAAGCGATCGAGTTAGTGAATTTATCAACAAAAACGAAAGTTTTAGTGTTGTAAATATTGAAATCAAGCTCTAAGAGTAGTTGCTATTTATAGGGGTTCCCTGTTTCCAGAGGGGACTTTTTTTTTGACTTACAGCAGAAGGAAGAAGGAAGAAAGAAGAAGGTTTTATACCAAATCTCAAAAACTTTTCTATGTTTTCTGAAGCGGGGAAGTAGGGGAGGTAGGGGCGAACGGCCGTTGCATGCAATGTCCCTAACCATTCCCCCACTCCCCTACTACCAATTTTTTTGGGTCTCAAATTTTGAAATATTGATCGCCTCTTCATATCAATATCAGTATAGTTGCCACTATAGTTAGGACATGGGGTAATTATGATGATTGATAACGCGAGCAAGATGCTCACACTAATTGTCAAACGCCAACCTCACCCTTCTTGGGAATTGCTATAATCGATGACTACTGACTATCATATCCAAAATTTAACTATGTCCCAAAATCAATTGTTATTTACACCGGGCACTCTCTGGGAAAGACTAAAACAACAAACTGAATATGCTCTAGAATGTGGCGCACTTCAACCTATACCTACTGAATACGAGTTTGTGCAACAGGATAATATTCGCTTCCTAGTACGCATTTTGTCTAATTTATCCCGCAAAGATGAAGCTACAAAACAGCATAAAAAAAAGAAAGCTGAGACTGGCAAAGATTTTAACCCTTTTCTACCTTATGAGCAGGATCTATTTGTTGCTGATATCTCTAAAACTCATCTGTGTTTGTTGAATAAGTATAACGTTGTAGATAATCACCTACTTATTGTGACTAGAGAGTTTGAGGAACAAGAAAATTTGCTGAATTTGCAAGATTTTCAGACTTTGGGTTACTGTATGGGAGAATTTGATGGTTTGGCATTTTATAACGCTGGGAAAGTGGCAGGTGCCAGTCAACGTCATAAACATTTACAAATGATACCCCTGCCAATGGTTTTGGATGGAGAGAGAATACCTATAGAAAGAGCGATCGCTACTGCTACATTTGATAATGGCATAGGTGTTACGTCTGAGTTTCCTTTTCGACACGCTTTGGCTAAATTAGATTCTGGTTGGATAAATTCTCCTGTTGACTCTGCTGGTGATATTTTGGCATCTTATTTTGCTTTACTCAAAGCTGTAGGGATAGAAGATAGTGATGAGATGAGTGGGAAACAGTCTGGTAATTATAATCTTTTGGTGACGCGAGAATGGATGTTAGTTGTGTCGCGATCGCATGAGAATTTTAAGTCTATTTCTGTTAATAGTTTGGGTTTTGCGGGTGCTTTGTTGGTAAAAAATCAGGAACAGATGAAAATTATTAAGGAGCATAAACCTTTAAATATTCTTCGTGATGTGGGTAATTAGAAAAAGGAAGGAAGAGGGAAGAAGGAAGAAGGAAGGAGGCTTTAGTTATCTATTAGTTATCTAGAAAAGAAGGAAGAGGGAAGAAGGAGGAAGAAGGCTTGGTGGTGGTGAATTTTTATTGATCGTGCATTGTCTGGCAATGTTTCTTACGAGAACAGTGGGAGCATCTTGCTCCCGACTTTTTTGTGGTAATTTATAGACTATTATCGTCTCTATTAAATAGAATATGCTGTCTGTTTTTACGTTTGTCTAATTTTTTTAAGTTAACTTAACTACAGATAAAATTGAATTATTTATCAAAAATATTCTCTAGCCAAGTTAGTCTGAGTCTCTCCAATTATCTAATTGTTATTAGCCGAATTAGCTATTTGTTGAACAACCAATAAAGGGAAGTCTAAAGATTCAGCAATTGCCTCTAAACTCAATCCTAATTTAAGCAATCGAGGGACTGCTTCTTGTTTGGCCTTCTGTTGGCCTGTTTGTTCTCCAACTTGTTGACCATCAGCATATGCTTGTAATTGAGCTTCTTGAGCTTGTAATTGAGCTTGTATCGCCGACTCCTGGGGAGTTGGCACTCGTTCACCATTGGCAGTGAAGTAACGCAGTTCACCTCCATCTACTCCTAAATATAATTCTAATTCTTGGCTCCAACGCCAACCTTCCTGGTTCGGTTGAATTTCTTCATAGCGATTTTGTTGTAAGCGAAATCCCATAAATTCCATAGTTTCGGGGTCGAACCAAAAATACTCTGGGGTGCGGAAGTTGTCTTGATATAACTGCTTTTTTAAGTTGCGATCGACTCTAGCGGTAGAGTCTGATAGTAACTCAATAATTAAGTTAGGATATTTACCGTTTTCCTCCCATACTACCCAGGAATTTCGAGGTTATTTCTGGGTTTGCTTGACTAAGAAAAAGTCCGGACCGTGAAAGTCGCGAGCTTTTAGCTGCTGGCGACTGTAATAAATACTCAATCTTGCACCAATAAAGTAATCGTTTCTATTGCGCCACAACCATTCCAGACAAATAACTAGCAACATTAGTTGGGTATAGTGTTGAGAGCTTTCCATTTCGGGTTCGTCGCTTTCTAGTTGAGTAGCATCTGGCATTATTGCCTCTAATTCTTGGGCTGTTAAAACCATTGAGCTTAACCTTACAACTAATAGGTATGATTGGGATTATAGCATGGCAAAATGATATCCTCCCTACTGCCCCAGAAGGGAGGAAATATGTGGGGAAAATTTTAATATTTCACTACATATATAGGACTACCCAAAGTTTATTTATCTAAACATTGACTGCTAAATTTGTTAATAATTGTTAATCCTATAGTTAGAATTGATGTCAGATCATATATATTTATAAGCAGAAATACTTGTATCCAGAGAACAAGTAACTGTAAGGCTCCAATTCACGAATTAGCTTGGGCTAAGAGAAAGGAGCAGGGGTGAGAGTCTTTTTGAAAAAGACAGGAATTTTTAGAAAGATTAATTGAAGTTAAGTTTTATCTAGAACTACTCCTGTAATTGCACTTAAGTAAGAATTTGGCATTCAAGAAATTCCTCAAGACCTGAGATAAATCCAGTGAAACGGAGCAAATTTAATCAAGCTTAAAGGGGTGGAAAGATGACAGGATCTATTGACCCAGATAACCAGGTTGATGCTGGAGGAGGAAACTTCGATCCCTATTTTGCCATTAGGATGAGTTAAATATTTCAAGTCATCTGATCCCCTTTTGATAACTTGATTACAGCATTTTAAAACTCTGTTTTGTAATAGATGTATTTAATGATTTTTTGGAGGAGTCCATCATGGCTACCACTATCATTGATGATCTCAGCACATCAAGAGGGGTTTTCGTTGACGATCAGAATAATATATTTGTTTATGATTTTGATTATCAGCCTTTCAGCGGTTTCGTTAATTCTGTTAAAAAGTTTGATGAAAATGGTTCGCTTCTTGATACGGTCTCGATAGGCGAAGGGGATCCTTTGAGTGCTAAGTTTGCAGAGTTACCTAATTCAGACAGTTTCATTGGCTTGAGGGAAGATGGGATGTTAATGCTCATCGATCCAGATCCTCTGTCTGTAGATTTTTTAGATAATCTGCATCTTCGTTCTTTGGAGGACATAGAAACGAGTCCCTTTTATCACATTACTTTGAATGATGTAATAGATGATGCGAATTTTGACCCAGGGATATGGCTTCCATACTCAAACTACAACGATATAGCAGTTAGACAGAACGGTGATTTCCTTGATTTATTCATTACGGGTGAATATGAATTCGTTGAACAACTTGTATATGGTGATGGTGGGCCTCCGACGAGTTCTCTTATTGGTTTTCGGGGTAATAATTATGATTTTGTGATGAGAGTTGAAGTTAGCTCTGATTTGGCCAATGTAATCGAAGCTCAACTGTTAATGGTTGGTGAGTATGCGATGCCATTTTGCCCTTTCCCTCCATCGGACGAACTGCCTATTCCATTTAATAGAACTGGGCCAGGTATAGCAGTTAACACGGAAGGAACTGTATTGACAGCTTTACCCACTTTTGTAGGCGATTCTGGTTATTTTGCCTACCCAGATTTAGTGGCTTTTCCGGCAGATTTTGAACCAACGGACATTTTAGATGATGACAGTAGTAATAATCCTGGTATCTTACTGGATGGATTAGGTATTGATAGCTTTGGCATGACTGCTGACGATGCAGGTAATTTTTATGTCTTGGACTCCAAGGTCACTCCAAATAGTACATCTGTTATCGTTTTTCCTCCGACATTTGGGCAGCGCTCTTCAGAAGAGGTTCTAGGAATTTCTCCAACTCTCCCGCTAGGGGATATAGCTGTTGATTTCATGAATCAAAAAGCTTATGTCACATTTCAGCAAGAATCCCCAGGCTCTTATTATGTTCCAGAGGTAGTCAGCACAGTGATGACGTTTGATGCTGGACCCGAACCTGAACTAGAGCTACCTCCTGAATTGATCTATGTACTACCTCACATTACTTATGATGTACTGCCTGAATTCATCTCTATAAGTGGTGTACTGGAAGAAGAAGACTCAGTACTCGAAGATAATCGTTTATTTGATCTATTCCCCTTTTATGTTAGTGAAGGTCAGCAGGTCACTTTCAACCTTGATAGCGATGAGTTTGATACCTCTTTGGCGATTCTGACACCTGACAATCAAGTTTTGGAAATAAACGATAATATAAGTTCAGATAACCCTAATTCTGAAATTGTCACTAGCTTACCAACTGGCCCCTATATCGTAATTGCTCATGCCTCCGATGAATCAGGTCAAGGCGCCTACCGCTTGACGATTCAAGAATGCACTTCTGAACCTGTACCAGAGCTATATCCTGAATTCATCTTGTATGTAAACGGTGTACTGGAAGAAGGAGACTTAGTACTCGAAGGTGATAGTGTAGCTGATGTATTAACCTTTGATGGTAGTGAAGGTCAGGAGGTTACTCTCAACCTCGATAGCGATGAGTTTGATACGGTTTTGGCGATTCTGAACGATGAAGACTTTTTGGAAATAAACGATGATGCAAGTTCAGATAACTCTAATTCTGAAATTGTCACGAGCTTACCAACTGATGGCCGCTACGCCGTAATTGCTCATGCCTCCGATGAGTCAGGTCGAGGCTCCTATCGCTTGACGATTCAAGAATCCACTTCTGAACCCGAACCGCAACCGGACGAACCCGAACCTCAACCAGACGAGCCAGAACCAGAACCAGAGCCAGAACCAGAGCCACAGCCACAGCCAGAACCAGAGCCACAGCCACAGCCACAGCCAGAACCAGAGCCACAGCCACAGCCACAGCCAGAACCAGAGCCACAAGAGCCAGAACCAGAGCCGGAACCACAAGAGCCAGAACCAGAGCCACAGCCAGAACCAGAGCCACAGCCAGAACCAGAGCCACAGCCAGAACCAGAGCCACAGCCACAGCCACAGCCACAGCCACAGCCAGAACCAGAGCCACAGCCACAGCCACAGCCGGAACCGGAACCACAGCCGGAACCACAGCCACAGCCACAGCCGGAACCACAGCCGGAACCGGAACCACAGCCACAGCCACAGCCGGAAAACCAGACCATTATTGGAGAAAGTGGTGAAGATATCCTCAATGGTGAAGAGGGTAACGATATATTAATTGGTCGTGGTGGCCAAGATATATTAATTGGTCATGGTGGTGACGATACTCTCAATGGAGGTCGTGGTTACGACAAACTCCTTGGTACATCTGGCGATGACCTATTAATAGGTCGCCCTGGTAACGATATATTGTTAGGAGGAATAGGTGACGATACTTTGTTAGGAGGTATTGGTCGCGATCGCCTCAATGGTGGACCAGGAAACGATGTACTAACAGGGGGAGGTAGTATAGACCGCTTTATCTTTAACACCAATGAACCATTTTACCTAGAGGATGTTGGTATAGACCAAATTACTGACTTTTCCCAAACACCAGGAGATATTATTATTCTAGATATCACAACCTTCACTGCTATCAATAGCGAACCAGGAACAGGGTTCAGCATTACTGATGAATTTGCTGTAGTTAATGATGACGAATTTGCAGAAACTTCTAATGCAGTAATTGTTTATAACAGTGATAATGGTAATTTGTTCTATAACTCCAATGGTAGTGAGACAGGTTTTGGTAGTGGTGCTCAATTTGCCACTTTGCTCAATAGTCCATTATTAGAACTAGAAGATTTTGTTCTCAGAGGTTAAAAGCAAGTAGTCAGGAGGCGAGTTGGTGTGAAACTTTGCCTCCTGAATTCTAAGAACCTATCCCACTAATAAGGATATCCCTATTACCCGTGAGCAAGGAAAAAAAGTTTTAGAGATTTTTGCCGATGCTTGGGAAGCAAGTACAGATCTAGAAGTCGAGGGTATAAAATTGGAAGACTTACGCCCAGAATTAGAAAGACAAATCGCCACCGTAGTCGATCGCTTCAAATGGCAACCCCAAGACATTAACCTCCTCACAACCCACTACGAAAATTTAAAAGATGCCAAATCTACTCATGCTGATTCCATCAAAACAAAAATCCCCATTTCTCAAACAGACCGCAAATTCCTAGAAAATCTCATCTACAATAATGCCCTAGAAAAGCGTCACATAACGTAACAAATTGATGTTTACTTCCTGCTTCTGCTGAGGCCGTCGGCGGTTACTCATCCACAGGCATTAACGGTCAAGCCAACCGCATCTCTACACTCTATACTTACATTTAAGTCTTTGTCAATTAACATAACTAAAAAAGTCCTCAAACCCTTACTACGCCGTTTTAGCGTAGGAAGCGGGATTTCAGGATAGGTCTACGTCTATATAGTATAGACTGCCAGAAATGCTGAAGCAGGGATTAGTGCAGAAGATACAAAGCGTCACCCTCGTTACTACTTGCCTGTGAGAACTATCGTATTATGTCGATAAATTGCGCAAATTGTTAACTAAGTCGAAACTCTACAGACATATAGCGCTTTCATTTGAGTAGGGACGTTGCATGCAACATCCCTACAGGGTTATCATTTTTTAATGTGGTTCATTGACCTGAAAACTCTCTAGTAGCTCGTCTAAACTAAAATTGTGAGTAAAACCCAACGCTACGATCCCCCCCAACCCCCCTTGGAAAGGAGGGAGAGGTCTATATTTTCTAAAATTTACCCACATTTTCAAGCTAGACAAGCTACTAGGTAAAACTAATTAAACAGACATTGCATCTACTTTGACATAACGAACACTTGCCAAAGCTTCCACCAAACTACGAACCGCAGCTATCATCGCCACTTCATCATTGAGGCGGTTAATAGCAGAACCCACACCAACTCCTGCCGCACCTGCAGCAACAGCTAGTGGAGCAGTTACATTAGAAATACCGGAAGCACACAATACAGGTACAGATACAGCACGAGAAATTTCATAAGCTGCTGCTAGAGTAGGAGCCGCTTTTTCAATTAACCCTAATGTTCCAGGATGAACAGGTTTAGCACTGGTACCACCCTCAGTTTGAATAATATCAGCACCAGCTTTTACTAACTCAGTAGCTAGTTGTACTTGTCGGTCTAGTTCTAAAGTATGGGGAACAGTTACAGAAAGAGTAATATTAGGTAACAGGTCGCGAGTTTGTTGAGTTAACTGCAATACTTCCTCCGCTTCAAAGCGTATACCTTTGGCGTAGAAAGGATCGTAGTTACCAATTTCAATCAAATTAGCTCCTGCTTCTACTGCTGGTAAAAATCTAGTGGGTTCGATGGCAGAAACACAGATGGGCAAGTTAGTTAAACTGCGCGCCATTCTCACTAAATTAGGATCGGCAGCAATATCAACGTAGGTTGCACCACCGAGGGTGGCAGCTTTGACAGTTGCTGCTACTCTGTTTGTATCAAAATTAGTCAAACCACTAATAATTTTTAGAGCTTGGCCATTTTCTAATGCAGTTTGTAATCTAGATTCACTCATCATTGTAGATTAATCCTTTTGCTGATCTTGTTCTCAACATTAATTTTGCCATGGAGACAGCAGTTATCGCTCAAGTTAAAAGTCAAAAGTTTTCAAAAGTCAAAAGTCAAAAGTCAAAAGTCAAAAGTTTTAAGTACAGGACTTACGCAAATTGACTTTTAAACCATCATCTGTAGGGGCGAATGGTATTTGCCCTCGCTATATAGCAATGAGTGCTCATATTTACAACTTCCAGCTCAAAGTGCAGTATTAACAGGACTTATATCATGTCCGGTTAAACAGTTATAAATAAATAACTACGGAGGAGTCAGGAGTCAGGAGTCAGGAGTCAGGAGGGAAGAAAGAAGAAAAAGGAAAAAGGAGAAAGTTTTTTTATCACGCTCTTATCCGGACATGATATTACCCATAACCACCTCTCTTGGTAGGGGTTAACGGCTGTTAACCCCTACAAATGGTGTATAATTACCTATTTTGCGTAAGTCCTGATTAAATTAATTTGGCACAAATCAAATATAGCACTACAAGAATTGGGCGCGGACATTTTTCAATCCTAAAACCCTTTTACAGTTTGCTATTCCCTGTTCCCTATATCCCTAGCGCTATATTATTTAGATATTATGAATAATCAACAATTTTCTGTAATTTATGATAGTTCTCACTATTGGCTAAAAAATGCTCACATACCTGTATGTCTTCTAGAAACTGATTTTGACATACCTAGTCAAACTAGGGAGGGTTTATCACTGGTGGATATCGAAATTAATGAAGGACTTATTACACAAGTCGTCTACTCCTTAACACATTTGCCCTCTCCGGAAACTGAGAATATTCCTACTATAGACCTCAAAGGTGGCCAGGTTTGGCCGTGTTTTGTGGATATGCACACCCATCTAGATAAAGGTCATATCTGGATGCGATCGCCTAACTTAGATGGTAGTTTTAATGGTGCTTTGGATGCGGGAGCTAGGGATGCGAAAGAATATTGGAATGCTGAAGATATTTATCGCCGGATGGAATTTGGTCTCAAATGCAGTTATGCTCATGGTACAAAGGCTATTCGGACTCATCTTGCTCATCTTGAATGTTTTGCAGAACAGGCAAATATTAGTTTGGATGTATTTCAAGCGTTACAAAAAGAGTGGGAAGGTAGATTAATATTACAACCTGTTTCTTTGGTTAGTGCGGATTATTATCTTACTGAAGCTGGAGAAAAATTAGCCGATCAAATTACCGATATTGGTGGGATATTAGGAGCATTTCCATTGATGAATTCATACTTGGATAATCAATTGGATAGATTATTTAGTCTGGCGAAAGAACGTGAATTAGATTTAGACTTACATACTGATGAAAATGGAGACCCTAATTCTAGGGTTTTATATCAAGTTGCTGAGAAGGCAATTAGTCATCAATTTACTGGAAGAATTATCTGCGGACATTGTTGTAGTTTTGCGGTACAAACTCCGGAACAAGTAACAGTAACTCTCAAATTAGTTAAGGAAGCTGGTATTAGTATTGTTAGTCTGCCAATGTGTAATCTTTATCTCCAGAATAGGCAAAATAATCATACTCCGAGATGGCGGGGAGTTACTTTATTACATGAGTTGAAAAAACAGGGAATTTCTGTTGCTGTGGCGAGTGATAATTGTCGCGACCCTTTTTTTGGATTTGGCGACCATGATGTTTTGGAAGTGTTTAATATGTCAGTGAGAATTGCTCATTTAGATATGCCTTATGGGGATTGGCCTTGTGCTGTTACTAAGACTCCTGCGGATTTAATTGGTTTACCTAATATTGGCAGAATTGGAATTGGATTACCTGCGGATTTAATTCTGTTTAAAGGTAGGAATTTTAGCGAACTTTTATCACGACCTCAACATGACAGAGTTGTTTTGAGAAATGGTCAAATTATTGATACAACTTTACCCGATTATTGTGAATTAGATAGTTTATTTGAATAGGAGGAAAATTTACGGGAGCAATAGAAGGAAAATTTACGGGAGCAATAGGAGGAAAATTTACGGGAGCAATAGGAGGAAAATTTACGGGAGCAAGATGCTCCCACTGCTAAACAATTGAATTTTGACAGATGTAGGTTGGGTTGACGTAGGAAACCCAACACAAATAGTCCTAGTAGTAGACGCTCCACAGCTAAAACTGTGCATTAGCTTTTAACTTGAAATTCTTACTTTTGAATGCATGACTTTTGACTTTTGAATTGAATCTAATGCACCATTGAATAAGTCTCAGTCTACTACTGGACTGACACAGCTAAAATGGTGCAATAAGTGTAGGTTGGGTTGAGGGACGTTAGCGGAGCTTATCCGTTAGGATAAACCCAACATTAGTAAGGTTTTGTTGGGTTTATCTTTCAGATAAGCTCCGCTAACACTGCCGTTCAACCCAACCTACATTTTTAGGCGTGTCAGTCTACTACAAACTTGAGACAGATACCTATCTTTGTTGGGTTTCCTTTGCTCCGCAACGCTTACGCGAACGTCAACCCAACCTACTGGACTGTTTCATCTTAAATGTTGCAATAGGAAATTTTTAAGAGATAACTTCCTCTATAGGACTTACGCAGATACGCTATATATAGTACTCATAACTATTGTCCAATAGTTACTGGACTCTATACACAGTGTCTTTGCGTAAGTCCTGCTCTAGCTACAATGGCAAATCTAATGCACTATTTTAGGTGAAACAGTCCACTACAGTATTATAATTAGGTAGATATTAGTATTTTAATTCTCTTTAAAGGTAGAAATTTTAGCGAACTTTTATCACGGTCTCAACATGATAGAGTGGTATTAATAAATGGTGGAGTTATTAATACAAATTAACCTGATTATTGTGAATTAGATAGTTTGTTTTCTGGATAGTAACTTGTCAATTATTTTCAACATCAGCAATAGCTAAAAAAAAGACATAATTGTAGAAGTTATGTCAGAATATGGCCGATCGCTCAAAAAGACATAATTTTAGCAGTTATGTCTTTTTTTTATCTCAAAATACTAGCGATTTTATAAAAAATAGGAGGGTGAATCTCATATTTGCAAAAATACTTTTTTTACTATATATATATTCCCTGTTCCCTGTTCCCAGCTCCGGTGTTCCCTAAAAGCGATAATTTTTTGGCTTTATTCACGCATTGAGATGCACCCAAATAGGAATATAGTCAGGACTGACGAAATTAACCTTTAAAACGCCATATTTAGGGGAGAATGCCATTTGCCCTCACTCGAAGTTAAAGACATAATTGTGTTAGTTATATCTGTTTTATTTGAGTAAAATTCTTGTCAGTTTACTCAAATTTTGACAGTATTAAGTAGTTAGATACTGACTGATAATTTATAACTTAATGAGAGGTTAGTTTAAATGAAATTTGTTTTAAACTCTCAAAATGTCTATGACTATTTAGTAGAAAATGGTTTATGCGATTCGCTACAGGAAGCGGAGCAATATCCCTCGCAGACATCTCAGAGTAATATTGAGCGAATTACTGCTAAAAATTTTAATTTATTAGTGACTTTGCCAGATGGTCGAAAACTACTTGTTAAACAAGAACAATATAATTCTCAAGGAGAAACTGCAGGTGAATTGTTTGGGGAATGGCGAATCCAAAAATTTTTACGGACATTTCCCGAACTTGACCATTGGCGTCTCTTTCTACCAGAGTTGTTACATTACGACGCCGAGAAATCTATTATGGTCTCTACTTACCTGGATAGTTATCGGGATTTAAGTGATTTCTATTCCAAGGAAAACAATTTTCCGACAAAAGTTGCTGCTGAAATCGGTAGTTATTTGGCGACCGTTCACCGGGATACTTGGAACAAGGAAAGTTATCGAGAGTTCTTTTCTAGTGAAGTTGTTCGTGCTAAACCTGAAGTATCACCACTTTTAGTGCAGAGTCTCGAAAGGATAGGACCAGAAATTTTTGGTATCGCTCCTGTAGATGGGTTGAAATTCTTTGCTCTTTATCAACGATATGACAGTTTAGGGCAAGCGATCGCTCAACTTCGCGAGACTTTATCTCCCACTTGTCTGACTCACAATGACCTGAAACTAAATAATATTCTCGTTGCTCAAGAGTGGGAAAATTCTAGTGGGAATATTGTGCGGTTGATTGATTGGGAAAGGTCTAGTTGGGGAGACCCTGCTTTTGATTTAGGAACGGCGATCGGCAGCTATCTGCAAATGTGGTTGGGTAGTTTGGTTATTAGTAACTCTCTCACCATTGAAGAATCTCTCAAATTTGCCACCACACCCCTGGAATTCCTTCAACCTTCTATTGCTGCTTTAGCTCTAGCTTATTTTGACACTTTCCCAGAAATTGTGGAATATCGTCCAGATTTTTTGAGGCGAGTAGTACAGTTTGCGGGTTGGGGTTTGATGACAGGAATTTTGTCAATGGTTCAATATCAAAAGACTTTTAATAATACGGGTATTGCCATGCTTCAGGTTGCCAAAGCATTATTATGTCGCCCAGACTCATCAATGTCTACAATTTTTGGTGTTGCTATTGAAGAAGTATTCAGGAGTCAGAATTCCGAATTCAGTACGCTCAGTTAGACTGGTTAAATCTAGACTATAAAAGGAATTCAGCAATCCGTCGTAACGCACCATTGCATAAGTATCAGAGTCAGTAGAGTGTGTGATACAGCTTAAATTTAGAGTATGAAAAGGATTCAGCAATCCGTCGTAACGCACCATTGCATAAGTATCAATCCACTACCAATCATACTTCTTCCTTCCTTCCTTCTTTCCTTCTTTCCTTCTTCCTTCTTCCTTAAAAAATTTTACGAGGTTTAAAAATTATGCAATTACTTGAGTTTCCATCCCATCACTTCCCCACTGAAGTAACTGGACGATTAACAGAAGTTTTATCAGACATTGTTGAGAAAGTAGAAATTTCCTCTGATTTTTGTATTCGTCATCCTGAGTACAAACCTTTAGATTTGCCTGCGGAGGTAGTTGCTCGTTTTCAAGCTTTACCAAAACAAATGCGGGATAAATATCTGAGTCTACAATTGCGTAGTTTTCTCTATGGTATCTATTACAATGGTTCGATGCAAACTTCCTTAGCATTGGATAGTGAGGAAAATAGTCGCCCATTAGATTTGGAGAATAATACTTTTCTTGGGGTAGAGATGGAATTTTATCTTCAGTTAGAAGAAAGTAATAGGGGAGAGGGGTATTTTGATTCTGGTTGGTCGGTTTTGAGAGAGGAAACCGATGGTACTTTAGCTGTTACTAAGAATGGTTTGCGACTGCATATTGAGCGAGAAAAGCATCTTCAAGAATCTCACAAAGCTGCTGTTGTGGGGGATTCGGTAGCGATTCTGATGCCTAAGAATTTGGTGCAAAATGGTTTCTATATGGCGGTTGGCAATTTGGGTACTCAGAGTAAGGTAGAGTCGGAAAGTCAATCTGGAACGGTGCGAGTTTATTTTAATGTTACTCCTGAAGGTGCAGTAGCAGTTATGGGTAGCTTGACAGAGAAATTAAATCAGGTTGCTGTTCCTTTTAGTTTTAAAGTATTGTATAATCCTGCTGATTATGAACGCTACGATTCTGGTGTGCTTTATTTTGAGAAGAGTAATTATGAGTTGGTGAGGCAAGTTTTGTCGGATGTTTATGGGGAGAATAAATCCTATTTTCAATCAGAAATACCTTTATTTACAATGGAGTTGGCACCGGGTTTAGGATTAGCTGAAGAACCAGACAATAAATTTGCTACTCAGGAAAGTTTTGGTATGAATAGGTGTCAGATTATAGCAAATGGATTATTGACAGCTTGGCAACAGGGGGATAATTCCACCGAGGGAAAAATTA
Organism: Okeania sp. SIO2F5; assembly: GCF_010692685.1. Taxonomy (NCBI): domain Bacteria; kingdom Bacillati; phylum Cyanobacteriota; class Cyanophyceae; order Oscillatoriales; family Microcoleaceae; genus Okeania; species Okeania sp. SIO2F5. Next base: position 41,277 of record NZ_JAAHGU010000053.1, read on the forward strand.
AGGCGATTTTGGAGCAATTTTCTTTATTAGGGATTGATTTGCAGCGTCCTTATTTGAATGCTAATTCTGAAGATATTTACAGAAAATTATAGTCTCGTAGTCTCGTAGGTTGGGTTAAGCGACAGCGCAACCCAACATTAACGAAGTCAGAAGTCAGAAGTCAGAAGTTATTTTTGTAACGGGGATTTAAGTAACTCTCCAAAAACATTTCGCCTTTTATTTAAGGCGGGGTTTTAGACCTATATTATTTTGATAACTCGTCAATATTAACCTTGTTGGTATTTGTAGTCGAAGGCGATCGCTCATTTTTAACTGTATTTCCAATAAATCAGGACTTACGCATAACTACCATATCATGTAGGGGCGAATGGCATTCGCCCGCTACAGATAGCGTGTTGCCTAATAATTTGCGTAACTCCTCTCATAAATATTAACCTTTAGACCAGCCTAATTATACCAAATCCGGGTTAGACACACCCGCCCATGAGCAAACCATGAAAAACCTGTAAAGACCTTCCATCGAAGGTCTCTACAGGGTCGGGTATAACGGGTATATCTATACTGGATTTGGTATTACTTGTATGTGTTGGTTTCGTTCA
>NZ_JAAHGU010000054.1:0-41853 GCF_010692685.1 Okeania sp. SIO2F5
TATCTCTCCCCAAATCTTCCCTCTTAACCTTTTCTCTCTTACCTTCTGTCTCCTGTCTCCAGTATAGCTGTCTCCTAGTCAAAAAAACTTGATATTTATATGAAGATACGGTTAGGGGTTCTATAGAACACTGAAGCTCATGCAATTCCGGCATGGGTAAGTTTGGGTAAGTTTAGTAGAACGGAGATGGCGGATAGCACAATTGTTTGGCGTTGCTTAAATGTAATGATAATTAGACATCTACTCCACCCATAGGGAGTAGGGAGTAGGCAGCTTTGCTGTAGGCAGTAGGCGTAAAGAATTGATAATTTCTTTGGAATAATTGATTTGATTTTTTATATCATGTTCCCCCGGAGGGGGAGCTACGCTAACGGTTGAATACTTACACTTTGGAGGAAGGAAGGCAGAAGGCAGCTTTGCTGTAGGCAGTAGGGAAAGAAAACTTCAATGCCAGAAGTTTTTTTATATAGCAATGTGCGCTGGCATATTTACAAATTACAAGAACTGTCCAATAGCTAAAAGTCTTATATTATCATTTTCTTTGTGGGTTTAATACCCCACCGTCAACGGGGGTGTTCACGCATTACTTGGGGGAGCGTAGACGCGGAGCGACAGGTCGTTGACTATCCCCATGTGATTTTCCTCCTGTCTCCTGTCTCCTGTCTCCTGTCTCCTTCTTCAAAGGTTTTTTATTCCCTCTTCCGGAGCTGTTGCCTGCGCACAGCGCTATATAAAGTGCGACAAATGTATAACCGGATTTCAGATCAAGAGAAAAGTAGAAGTTGAAAAATTGTTTCTGCCTTCCTAGTTTATCGTTTCAGCTAAGACTGGTTTCCCTGTAGAAACTGCCTGTTCAATAATATCAGCAGCACGAGTTACTCCACCTGATCGCTTAATTGCTGACTGTAATCTTAAAGCATTTTGTTTATATGAAGGTTGTGTTAGTACTTTGGAAATTGCTTTTCTTAATCGAGCTACAGTCAAACGCTTCAGTGGTATAGCTTCCCCTACTCCACTCCAAGCTATTCGTGCTGCTATTCCTGGTTGATCCAGAGCAATAGGAATAGCAATCATTGGTACTCCATTGTTTAAACATTCTAGAGTTGTGTTCATTCCTGCATGAGTAATAGTCAGAGTAACTTTTTGCAGCAGTTCTAACTGAGGTGCATATTTGACAACTAGGGGATTTCCCGGTAAGTTCGGTAGAGATTCTGGAGTTGCCGAACCCCCCAGAGACATTACTAACTGAGCATCCAACCCGTCACAAGCTGCTGCAATTTTATCAAAGACATCAATAAAACGATTTACTAAGCTTCCCAGAGAAGCGTAAATCAAAGGTTTCCCAGTCAACTTATCCCAAGGGAAGGCAACAGGTTCTCTAGTACCTGAATAATGAAATGGTCCTGTGAAATGAAACCACTTAGGCAAATTTTCCCTGGGAAATTCTAACTCAGCAGGTTGTTGACTAATTTGAGCTAGTTGGGAATATACATCATTAGGATGAGAGTACAAAGGCAAATTCCATTGGCGACGATACTCTGCTATCAAATCTCTCACAGGTTTTCTGAGTAGTCCAGACCAGGTATAAGCAGATAGGTTGCGGAGTTTTCCCCACAAGGTAGGGTTATATTCCCAACTTTTAAAATGAGGTGGAATAGCATAATCTAGATGAAATACCACTGCACTACAAATAGTAATAAAAGGAATTTCCAAAAGATCGGCGATCGTTCCTCCTGCGATTGAAATTGAGTCAATGAGCAAAGCATCTATGCCAGCATTTTTAATAAGTTGTGGAGCATCCTTAAGTAAAACATTCGCCCCATTTTTTTTGAGCTGAATACCATAACGTAAAGCAGCTATTCCACTGAGTTGACTTAAATGATACAAAGATTTTTTCATTGCCTCTGGAGAAAGGTCTTCTTGACCATAGTCAAGATATTCCAATCCTGCTGCCAATACCTTAGCTTCATAACCAACTATTCCAATAAAGGTGACACGATGACCTCGCCTTTTTAATTCTTGTGCCAAAGGTAGCATTGTATTTAGATGTCCTGTAAATTGTGTAGGACAGATCGCACCAAAATGAGTCACAATAAGTTGTTTTCTAGTTAGATAGTTCCTGCTAAGACAGGTTTTCCTGTAGATACTGCTTGTTCAATAATATCAGCAGCACGAGTTACCCCACCCGATCGCTTAATTGCTGACTGTAATCTCAAAGCATTTTGTTTATATGATGGTTGTGTTAGAACTTTGGAAATTGCTTTTTTTAATCGAGCTACAGTCAAACGCTTTATTGGTATAGCTTCCCCTGCTCCACTCCAAGCTATTCGTGCTGCTATTCCTGGTTGATCGAAGGCAATAGGAATAGCAACCATTGGTACTGCATTGTTTAAACATTCTAGAGTTGTATTCATACCTGCATGAGTAATAGTCAGAGTAGCTTTTTGCAGTAGTTCTAACTGGGGTGCATATTTGACAACTAGGGGATTTCCCGGTAAGTTCGGTAGAGATTCTGGAGTGGCCGAACCTCCCAGAGAAATAACTAACTGAGCATCCAACCCTTCACAAGCTGTAGCAATTTTATCAAAGACATCAACCTGGGAATTGACTAAAGTTCCCAGAGAAGCATAAATCAAAGGTTTTCCTGTCAACTTATCCCAAGGAAAGGGAACAGGTTCTCTAGTACCTGAATAATGAAATGGTCCCGTAAAATGAAACCACTCCGGCAAATTTTCCCTGGGAAATTCTAACTCAGCAGGTTGTTGACTAATTTGAGCCAGTTGATAATTAGGAGTATCAGGCTCAGGTTGCAAAGGTAAATTTGATTGACTACGATATTGACTCACCACATCTATCAAAGGTTTTGTCCAGCGTCTAGTTCTACGGTACTCAAATTTATTACGCAGTTTTCCCCACCAGGTGGGATTATATTTCCAGTTAGTGAAAAAAGGAGGAATTTTATTATCTTCATCGGATACCACTATACTAGAAATAGTGATAAAAGGAATTTTGAGAAGCTCGGCGATCGTTGCCCCTCCTGTTGAAACCGAGTCAATAAGCAAAGCATCTATGCCAGCATGTTTGATAATTTGTGGAGCATCCTGAAGAAAAGCATTTGCATCTTTTTCCAAAATTGTAACTACAGCATAGCGAAAAGCAGGTATGCCACTAAGTTGACTGAGATGATCCAAATATTCTGTCATCACTCTTTGAGGAAGTTCTTCTTTACCATAGCCAAGATATTCCAATCCTGCTGCTAATACCTTAGCTTCATAACCAACTATTCCAATAAAGGTGACGCGATGACCCCGCCTTTTTAATTCTTGTGCCAAAGGTAGCATTGTATTTAGATGTCCTGTAAAATGTGTAGGACAGATTGCACCAAAATGAGTCATAATAATTAATTTTCTCCTAGTTATATAGTTCCTGCTAAGACTGGTTTTCCTGTAGATACTACTTGTTCAATAATATCGGCAGCACGAGTTACCCCACCTGCTGTGTCAATCGCTTTCTGTAGTCTCAAAGCATTTTCTTTATATGAAGGTTGTGTCAATACCTGGGAAATAGCTTTTTGTAACCCAGGTACAGTTATCTGTTTGAGAGGTACAACTTCCCCTGCTCCAGTCCAAGCAATTCGCGCTGCTATTCCTGGTTGGTCGTTAGCAATAGGAATAGCAACCATTGGCACTGCATTATTTAAACATTCCAAAGTTGTATTCATACCTGCATGAGTAATAGTAAGAGTGACTTTCTTGAGCAATTCTAACTGGGGCGCATATTCCACAACTAAAGGACTTCCTGGCAAGTTGGGTAGAGATTCTGGAGTTGCAGACCCACCCAGAGAAATTACTAACTGAGCATCCAACCCCTCACAAGCTGCTGCAATTTTATAAAAGACATCAATCAGACGATTTTGCACAGTTCCCATAGAAGCATAAATCAGAGGTTTTCCTGTCAATTTATCCCAAGGAAAGCAAACAGGTTCTCGACTACTGGAATAATGATAGGGTCCAGTAAAATGAAACCACTGGGGCAAATTTTTCCTGGGAAATTCTAACTCAGCAGGTTGGTGACTAATTTGAGCTAGTTGAGAATAAGCATCACCAAGTTGAGAGTATAGAGGTAAATTCCATTGGCGACGATACTCAGCTACTACTTGCGCGATCGGTTTTCTCAGCCGTTTATACAAAGCATAACCAGCTTGATTGCGTAATTTTGCCCACCAGGCGGTGCTATATTTCCAGTTTGTGAAATAAGGGGGGAGATTCTCATCTGGATTTAATACTACTGCGCTACAGATAGTGATAAAAGGAATGTTGAGAAAATCCGCGATCGAACCTGCTGATGAAGCTTGGTCAATTAGTAAAGCATCTACGCCAGCATTTTTGATAACTTGCGGAGCATCCCGAAGCAAAACATTTGCCCCGTCTTTAAATAGGTTAATGGTATAGCGAAAGGCAGCTAACCCGCTAAGTTTACTCAGCTGATTTAAAGATTCTGCCATCCCTCCTTTGGGATATTCTTCTGTACCATAAGCTAGAAATTCTAATCCTGCTGCTAATGTTTTAGCTTCAGCATCAAGCACCCCGATCATAGTAACGCGATGACCGCGCCTTTTTAATTCTTGCCCCAAGGGAAGCATTGTGTTTAGGTGTCCTGTCGATCCGGGACATATTAAACCAAAATGAGTCATAGTAAGTTTTTCCCTTGTTTTCTGAATTTTTCTCTACAATGATACTCTCAAGCATTACGAAAATCAATCATTGTCTGCCAATACACATCTGGCATTCCGGTGTCAAAGCATCTCCCTTTTACCAAATACCCGTTCATTCCTTCTGTTTTTTGCAATTTATCCAAACAAGATGTCAGTTGAAATTCACCTTTTTCTCTAACATTTTGTTTGATATTTTCTTCTAGGTAATCAAATATTTTTGCTGTCAATAAATATATGCCAAAAACTCCTAGAAATTCATCTTCTTTCATTCCTGCCACATGAAGTTTTTGTCTGGCATAATTTAGTTCTGGTTTTTCATAAATTGTATCTATATTAATTATGCCATCGGCAACTAAACTCCCACTAATACAACCATAATGATGTATTTCTGTCCCTGGTATTATTCTCACCCCAATTACACTTTTATTGGTCTGTTCGTAGACTTGCAAAATTTGACTTGCACAAGATTTTTTTACCTCTGAAGTATAAATATGGTCTCCTAGTAATAACAAAAAAGGTTCATCTCCCACCCACTCTTTAGCACAGAAAACTGCATGACCATAACCAGCTTGCTCTGACTGAGTTAATAGAGTAATTTTACTGCCTAAATTTTGTAAATATTGACAATATTCTTGTTTTTCTGGTGAAAGTTTCTGATAATAACTAGGGATAGCTTGGAAAAAATCTGTAAAAACTTGGAAATCGCTTTTTTGTATTACTATTCCCACATTTTCTATTCCTGCATTTATGGCTTCTTCCACAATTATTTGAATTATCGGTTTTGCCCTACCATCCTTGTCAATAATTGGAAAGAGTTCTTTTTTGACAACTTTAGTAGCTGGAAACATCCGCGTACCAAAACCTGCTGCTGGAATTACTGCTTTTCTAACTTTAGCTTTTGATTCTGTCATATAATTTTAGTTTTTTGGCTAACCAATAGACTTGTCGCTTGATAACTTAAAAAATCCCCAAAACCTTTATTCTGTAAGGATTGTAGCTATTAGTAATACAAAAGTATTGGAATTATTGCTCTGTCTAGGTTGGAGCGATTTCTTCCCTCTATTTAGCGACAACTCTTATAAATGATAATGAATATGTTGGTAGTTTTTACAGTTGTCTCAATTTAATTTTTAACAAACTTTGTTTCGAGTTGTATACCATTGCTGAAAGCTATCAGTTTTTTTTGATCATTTTCTTTGTGGGTTTAATACCCCACCGTCAACGGTCGTGTTCACGCATTACTTGGGGGAGCGTAGACGCGGAGCGGCAGGTCGTTGACTATCCATAAGTAATTTTCCTCCTGTCTCCTGTCTCCTGTCTCCTGTCTCCTTCTTCAAAGCATAGGATAATAGAATCATATCACGTCCGCTTGAATACTTATACTTTGGTGGAAGGAAAGCAGAGGGCAGCTATGCTGCTATGCTGTTTGCGTAGCATTCCGTAGGAAAGGGTTTCTTTTAATTGAAACTTAATTCTATATACGCTACGATCCTACCGGAGATGATATCACTGGGAAATTCCTGGTGATTCTATTATTTTGAACAAATTGTAGTTAATTTTGGGTAGTTATGACGAGAAAACGTTTAATTATTGAAATGGGTATGGGGATAGACCAACATGGCCAGGAACCAACAGTAGCTGCAGCTAGAGCTGTCAGAAATGCGATCGCTCATAATGCTTTACCCGGAGTCTGGGAAGTAGCAGGTTTAAGTCATCCCAATGAAATGATTGTAGAAGTACAGGTGGCTGTACCTTATCCAGAAGAGGTGAAGGTAGAAGAAGTTTTGGCTGTATTGCCTTTTGGCCAGAAAAGTATCACTATTGAAGATGGGGGTATGGTAATACAGGGTAGGGCGATCGCTGAATTGGAAGATAAAAATGATGAAATGTTAATTGCTGTAGCAGCGGTTACTGTATTGGTAGAGACTTAAATCGGTTGTTTGGGTTGATACGGACATGATGTAGTTCATAGTTTTTGAAACAAGAAAAAATCTGCTATGCTTGACTACAAAATACATAGCAGATATATCTAGGTTACTTAGTTGAGGTTAATAAGTTAGTTGAAATTCACACTTACTATTATGAACTTTTTTTTTTGAAAAAACATCAATTTTTGCTGTTCTTCATCAAATCTTTAAATAAGAATGGAGTATTTTAAAGTTCTGATGAAGATGGCTATATTTCAACTTGGTAGTTATCCCACCCTACTTTCCATTCCCAGCGCGTAGTGTTATAATTCCTTGAAATTTGAGTGAAAGCTCTCATTAAAATGAAATTAAATCAACTCACTTGTCTGTTCTTATGCAGAAAAAAACAGAATAAATCAGCCTTGGCAACTGAAATAACTGGTTTATAAAAATAAAGTTTTAAGTGTTAGGTGATATCATTTCCGTTTAATAGCGTTCAGGAAAAACTTTCTTCTCTTCTTAACTCCTGACTCCTTCATCGTTATTTATAACTCACATTCCGCACTTCAATTTGTAACATTAAAAGTAGTAGAAAAATCCGTAATATCATGTCCGTTGGTATCGTTTGTGTAAAACTTAGCGTGTATATCTACAGGAAATTTAAGTTTTTTTCTTGCTAAATTGCCTTCCTGTTTGTTGCCTGTTGCCTGTTGCCAGATGAGCTGTTGCCTACCTTTGCTATACAATACCGATGCTACCGGACATGATATAACTTGGTAGATATTTATACTATATAGCTCCTACATTTGACCTTTCTCAGCAGTCAGATTCTCAGGAAAATATTAAATATAAATACTCAATTATATCATGTCCGCTGGGGCGCGTTTGTGTAAACCCAAGGGTGAATATCTACAGGGAATTTAAGTTTTTTTTATTGCCCTTAAGTATTCCTGCCTGTTCCCAGTTAAGTGTTCCCAGTTAAGTGTTCCCTACCTTTGCTATACAATACCGATGCTACCGGACATGATATTACTTACTCCTATTGACAACTATAATTGTCTCCTGTCTCCTGTCTCCAGTATAGCTGTCTCCTGTCTCCTATTTTTTATACGACATTTTGTCGTGCGGAATGTAGGTTATAAGTATTCAACCGGACATGGCATAATACATAATTATTTTGGTGTTGGTGATTTGAGGTATGATATCATGCCTGGATAATTAGTTAACAAAAAACTTTCGGTAGTCCTGTATATGTAGTGATAAGTCAATATAAATGATTAGTTCTTGACATTAATCTTGAAAATATTAAGTTTTTCCTGCTCAAAAAAAATCAAAATTATTGCCTAGGCGATCGCTACATATAATCAGAAATAAAAATATCAGGAATCAATCCCAAGTATCCTGAAAAAAAGTATGCTATTATCTATGACAGTAATAATAAAAAAATCTCTATAATTCAGATGTCAAATCATCAATTAATCTGTCCTAGTTGTGGTAGTAATTATATTTTCAAAAATGGGACGATTCACAACAAAAAACAAAAATATCAATGTCAAAATAGTCTCTGAAAATTTGTCGAAAATAGTCACAGAAATTATATTAGTCATGAAACCAAAGAACTGATTGATCAGTTATTACTAGAAAAAATTAGTTTGGCTGGTATAATTCCTGTAATAGGTGTGTCATAAAAATGGCTCCAGAATTAGGTCAATAATAGAGTTGTCGCTAAATAAAGGGAAAAAATCACTCTAACCTAGACAGAGCAATAATTCCCAGTATTTTTGCTATCCAATAGCTACAATCCTTACATAACAAGATTTTTGGGGATTTTTAAGTTATAAAGCGACAAGTCTAATAAGTATGCTCATGTTTCACAGTCTATTAAATGTACAAAAAAAACAGGTAATATCATGTCCGGTAGCATCGGTATTGTATAGCAAAGGTAGGCAACAGGCAACAGCTCCGGAAGGCAACAAACAGGAAGGCAATTGAGCAAGAAAAAAACTTAAATTTCCTGTAGATATCCACGCTAACTTTTACACAAACGATACCAACGGACATGATATAAACTCACTATCCAATTTGATGAAATGTGGTCATTTGTAGGTAATAAAAATCACAAACAATGGCTCTGGTTAGCTATGGATATAGACAGTAAAGAAATTGTGGGTTTTTACTTAGGGGAAAGAGGAGAAAAAGGGGCATTAGGATTGTGGAATTCATGACCAGGTATCTATAGACACTGTGCAGTTTGTTATACAGATTTTTGGTCAGCTTACGATCTTGTTTTTCCTGATTTAAGACATAAATCAGTGGGGAAAGAAACAGGTTTAACAGCTTATATAGAAAGATTAAATATAGCGCTGTGCGCAGGCAACAGGCAACAGGCAACAGCTCATCTGGGGGAATAAATTGCCGATAATATAAGATTTTTAGCTATTTGGCCACTCCTGCAATTTGTAAATATACCAGCGCTCATTGCTATAATACTTGACGTCAAAGAATTTCTCGGTTGGTCAGAAAGAGTTTATCCTTTTCTAAAAAGCGATAAAACCATTTAGGAGTTATTTGGTATTTCATTGATAATTATAATGAAGCGTTGGCGGATCCTAGCGGCAGCTATATCGCCTGACCACCATTTGATCACTACATATACAGGACTACCAAAACTTTCTTTTATACTACTCTTTCTTCTTATTTCTTCTCTCCTGACTCGGTTCTCCTGACTCCCCCTCCTGGGAGGGGTTAGGGATGGGTTGACTCCTAAAGAATAGACATCTGGTAAAAATCAAAAATCAAATCAATTCTCACACTAGATATATCAATTCTTTCTCCCTACTGCCTACAGCAAAGCTGCCTACTCCCTCTTTTCTGGAGATATCTAATTAAGATTAATACCATACACGATTTTCAGCAACGCCATTATTTTAAAGTAATCACAGTTTTCACCACACCTGAACGTTGCCCCCGCGCCGTCATTTCAATTTCACAACCAGCAAAACCTTTAACCACCCATTCAACATGACAACGATAATCATTACCTTGAGCAAAATTAGCAAAAGCTTTATTCGATCGCCCCTCTAAATGACCTATTTCCTGTAACTGCTTCCCACTAAGCAACATTACACTTTCAGGCAAAGTCAACATCACCTCTATAGGTCGAACACTTTTTCCTTCCCTAGCTTTTTCACTGGTATAAGTAGGCAAAAATCCCTGATTTTCCAACTGCACCACTACCAGATAAATATCGCCACCCTGATGCTCAACTACCGTCTGACTCACTGCCAAACGAGGCGACATCAAAGCATGAGAAATAGCAAACTGACAATGTTGCTCACACAACTTTGGTAAATATTCCACAGGAGCATTTTGCCAAACCTTCTTATGATTCCATCCACCAATTTCTAAAGTACCCAGTTGCGGATGTTCAAACGGTTGCCAGTCAATAAAACCCTTCCCACCCAAATTTTCATCATTCCACTGCATCAATTTCAGATCGTCTGAAACAGGATGGTGTCGTAACCACTTAACATAATCCTCCTTCTTAACTCCCGCTGCGGTAGGTGCATCCCAAAGTTCTATAACAAAACCAAACCAACCAAAGCGCTCATAACAATAATCATCCATTGCACCATAAGTCTTCCGATTAGCAGGATAGCAAAAGTTATGATAAACCGAAACACATTCATAACCAGTAATTTCAGTACCCTTTTCCCCAATCAACTTGTAAATTTCCAAATCCTCCACAGGCAAACGGTCGTCTGGGTAAATGCTATAAGGACGTAAAATTACCGCAGAAAAGGTATGATAACTAATAAAACCATTAATATTAGAATGCTCGCGCCAAAATTCTGCTACAGCACGAGTTTCCGGTTCAGAAAAAGGAAAATCTCCAGCACCTTTTTGTTTTCCCTCCGGTTGCCATTTATAAGGATAGTTGCGATTAAAATCCATTCCTTCTAATGCGGGAGCAATTTTAATATCGTAACCGTTATAGTTTTTGATAATTCCCTCTGGCAGAATAGTGTAGTAAGTACCTCCAAATTCATCAGGTTCGCGACGCACCATTATTCTTGGGTCTTCTGGCGAAATTTTCCACGCTCCACAATCATCCTTGAGTCGCATCTGCAAAATTAACCCATCCCCGTTTATATCTTCCCAGTGGAGTCCATCACGTTCTTCGGGATATGGATAATGACGAATACTCGATCGCAATCTTTGGGGAGTTGTTAAATATTGTTCTGCTCCATCAACAGCAATACGAGGTAATACATAAACTGTGTAGTTATCTAATAAACGAGTAATTTGAGGTTCCCTAGCATAATTATTTAGTAGATGATAAATAATATATAGAGCAACAGCAGAACCTGTAACTTCTCCAGCATGAATATTAGCATCAATCCAATATCCAGGTTTTTCTTTTGCTTTTCCTGTATTTTGATTAGTAACAGTAGCTAAGAAAATATCTAATCCACCATAGCTTTTACCAATAACTTCTAACTTAATCAAATGGGGATTACTTTCACTCATTTGATGCAAAAAACTTACCACTTCTTGATATGTATAGTAGTGGCTAAAATCAAACCCTGATTCTGTCATCTTAAATTATTAAGTCTCTATATATGTAATTAAATTAGAATTAGTATTTGTTAGAATTATCCAGCCAAACTGGAGACTAACATTATCAGTTTTAACCATAATTATTAAACTCTTTGTGACTTTAGAAATGTCCAATAATAAAAAATAAAATCAATTATCGCACATAAATTATCAATTATTTTCCCTTACCGAAAAATTCAGGTATAAAGCCTCTCCATTCATGGAGAAAAAAGAAAAAAAATCCTTTTATTCAATCTTCTTATTTATAAGAATAGGTAATTCTAAACTCTTAATTCTAAATTATAAATTATAAATTCTTGAATCCTTACTCCCTCTCTTGTGAAGATGTCTATTTGTAATTAGGGCTTGCTGATTAAATATCAAACCATTGACTGATATTGGTTTTAGGCTTTTTATGTCTTGAAAAAGTATGAGCTTTTCGGTAGCTTAAGTTAAAAAAGTGAGGATTTTCACCGAAGCAAAAGCCGAAAAATCACTCTGACAAAACTTAGCTCCTACCTCCTCGCTCATTCCCATTTCTCCTGTCTCCTGTCTCCTACCCCAGCAAAAAGACTTTCCATAAGTAAACCCTAATTATGTTCCCACTTCCACATACCACTAGAAATCAAATTTGTCAAAATATGGGCGATAATTGGTATTAATAAATTACCTGTGGCTAAGGCACTATATCCTAAGACTATTCCAACTATTGTTGCCCAAACCATATAAGGCCATTGTTGCTTACCACTCAAATGTAAAACACCAAAGAAAATACTTGAAGCAATTAATGCCACTGTATCCAATCCCAAGGCAGACAAAATTACACCTCTAAATAACAATTCTTCACTCAATCCTGGTAGTAATCCCAACCAGATTAAATCGGGCCATAACAAAGGAGTCACAACTAATTTAAGATATTGATCTGCACTACGACGATAGGTCGGCCAAATGCGATAAACTAAGGAACTAGCAATAGTAATACCTAAAGCGATCGCTACTCCCCACAATAATGCTCTGGGATTCCAACTCACAGGTAATAAATTAACACCAAGTAGCAAGCAGGTTTTAGAGATTGCCAGTAATACCAATGCTGTTACCCCCATTGCCACCAATACTTGAGTACGAGTTAGAGGCTCGATTTCTGGATTTTCAGGAATTTGCTCTGTCACTTGTCCGCCATCAAATTAAGTTTGGATTTTATATTTAACTATTGTACAGGATGGTATAGCAGAAGAAAGAAGGAAGAAGAAAGAAGGAAGAAGGAAAAACCTTGCCTTGTCTGAGTTTGACCGCACTTTTTAAGATAGTGAGGTACAGTTCAATATTAATCTCTATCCCCTCTTTCCTACTCCCTCTCTTGGTGCGCGTTCCCTCACAGGAGTCAGCATTCCCTTGCGTTTGTTGCCGACGCGGGGTCGCACCACTACTCCCAAGATGTACCTCATCCACTAGAAAACTGCTGTCAGCTTTTTATCCCACATTCCGCACTTCATTTTGCAACATTAAAAGTAGTATAAAAAAACCGTGGCTTGGTAGGTATTTAGAGCTTGCTGATTAAATCTAAAAGCATTGACATATAAAGACAAGTGCCTTTTTGGGGTCGAATTGCAGTGCAAATTTTTCAGCTGTTCATGCTCATGCATGGCTCGTATTTTAGGCTCATAGTTGGACAGAAAAATCCCAAATTGACAATTGTTACTCCTACCTCCTCGCTCATTCCCATTTCTCCTGTCTTCCCCTACACAGGAGGGGTTAGGGGTGAGTTGCCTCCTACCCCTACTAAAAGACTTTTTCAGCAAACCCTATTTATACTATGCAAATCATCTCAATTACTTTTTTCGTTGATCAAATTCCGAGTAAACAATTAAGCATAAATACTTGCTTGATTATGTACTCAATCACGATAGCTATGATTTTCTCCTAAATTCTGACTCCTGTCTTCCCCTACACAGGAGGGGTTAGGGGTGGGTTGTCTCCTGACTCCTTCTTCTATTATAATACATTTTGTGGTGCGGAATGTGGGTTTATATGTCCTAACCTTTGCTTCGACTACTGTACTACTGAATTTTAGCAATTGGTAATATTTCTGGCCTTAAAGCTTCTGGATTAATGCCAGACCGATGAGCAACCAATACCCCCAACGCCTCCAAATATGAATTAACCTCTAATGCTTTTATCCCCAAACTTTCTGGTGAAGCTTGCATTTGAGTTTTATTTTCGCTGACGGCAATAATTTGTGCTGGAGTTTGACTGAAACTCATTACTGCACTACCGCCACAAGCAGTAGCAGGTACAACCACAGCATCTACTTGTTTTGCCAAAATGGTATTAGTCAGTAGGGGAGTATCTTTTGTGTTTACTAATTGTGGCGCTCGACTCAACCCCACTAATACACAAGGTAAAAATGTGTAACCAATTTCTTCCGCAGCAGACCGAGGCGATAAGTTAGGGTCTAAAGGTAGAGGTAATAAAGCAGGAGCATGAGCACAGGGAACCTGAAAAGTTTTGACAATCAGATGACTAATAACTGCTTCTGCACCAGCTAAAGGGTCAACTCCTTGTCCATGGCGATATAATTGTAATCCTGTACTACCTTCATCATCGGGAAATCTGGCAACAACAGCGATCGCTTCTGCTTTAGCTTTGTGAATTAGAGTTTCTGCTGCTCGTAGCAAACTATCTGAATTAGCTATTGTGCCCCAGGATGCTCCAGAATCAGATTTTTGTAATTGTACTTCTAGTGGAGCATCTGTAATTATATAATCTGTGAGATTTAGCCCTAAAGTTGCTCTAGTCGCATCCGCGGCTTGTAAATGGCGCAGTTGCAATTCTGGTTCAATGCCTTGGTCAAGGATTAAACCGACTCGGTTTTGATGTACAGGTTTTAATCCATACCATCCCTGAGCAAATTTGTCAAGGGCATAGCCTTCTATATAGAGAGCATTAGATAATGGCCAATAGAGTTGTGCCCCATTCAGAACATTGGGGTGAGTAATTAGGAGGTCGCAAGTTTGCGCGATCGCTCGTGCCACTGGTAAAGCATCACCAGCATAACCACCAATAGATGCACCAATACCAGTGGGAATAATTAAGACTACTGTATAAGGTTTTAAGTCGAAGGTCAAAAGTCAAAAAGATAAGTTGATTTGATTCAATAATTTCAGCAGGAAAGCTAATTTTTAAACTCTATTAAAAATAATTTTAGGTTTGGTATTATCGTAGATCAACCAAACCCTACACTCAACAATTATCAATCAAAAAGCATGAATAACTAATTAAGCATTAGTGCTTAAACTTTCTGATTCAATTACAACAGCTTCTACATGAGCTGTTTGTTTTTCTGTATCTATCTTTGTCACTGCCCAACGTAGAGGTTCGCCACTTTTTTCTAACTCTTTTTCAATTTCTTGATTGAGTTTATTTGGTGATTCTTGTAGGTCAATTTCAGCATTAATAAAATGAGTAGTCATTTCAGTTATCAGTTATCAGTACTATTTTAAGTTAATTAGTTTACGAAATAAACTTTATTTACCGAATAATTAAGCTTTAAAGCCTCTCCTTTAAAGGATAAAAAAGCGGTCGTTTCGACCAAGATAATAAAAATTTTTCCTTTTACCTTTTCTTTTCTAGGAGAGGTAATTATTAATTATTAATTATTCAAGTCTTCCTTTTCATTCATTTTTAAGCTATTTGTGAAGCACCAAATTGGCGATCGTAAACCTCATCTTCCTTTCCAGTTTCTATCTTTAAATTAGACCGAGGATAGGCAACACATAATAAGACATAACCCTCTGCTTGGAGTTCTGGACCAACTCCCATACCATCAGCTTGATCTACAGTACCCTCTCCAATAATTTTTGCTGCACAGGTTGTACAAACCCCTGCATTGCAAGAGTTAGGCAAATCCAATTTAGCCTCCTCAGCAACCTCTAATATTTTTTTATTCTCTGGCACTTCAATAGCGTGAGTTTGTCCTTGGTTGTGAATTTCAACAGTATAAGTCTTTGACATATTGTAATTTGTAGATTTAATTCCAGAGAGGAATTTAGACTCCTTGATTTTATGAAATATTTATATTTTAGCCCTTGTTAGATATTGAGGGCAACATTAATTATCCGAAATGAAACAAAATTTTACAATCCTAATAATGAGAAAATTTCTCAATATTCAAAAATCACTTATCTGAGATCAAACTTAATTTTCATCTTTGAATTTTTTTTTATTCAAATAGAATTTTTATTAACAGCAGGTATTACTAATTCAAGAAAATCTAAAAGTAATTTTATCTAGAAAATAAATTTCAAAATCCTCTTTGATTTATTATGATTTTTTATTTTTTAGCTTTACTTCAAGACAAATTTAAATAGCCATGCTAGAAATATACAACAGTGGAAAGAAAGGGTGCTGACATATCAAAAGCTTAAAACTTATACCAATTTCATAAAATATTGTTACAGTGAAGACACAGGGAACAGGGAACAGGGAACAGAGAAAGAAAAACATAAATATTAAAGAGGAAAAAAAGTGGAAATTTTAGAATTTATAGAATTTATAATTTTTTCTTTTAGGAATAAATCACAAATTAAGATGTAACTGCCTTTTTTGAATTTGGTATTAGACAAAGCAATATTTTTCCTTCTTCCTTTTTCCTTCTTCTTTTTTGATTCTGCTATACTATAAAAAAACCTTGCAGGATTAAAAAAAATAACTTAAGTAGCTAGACATAATTCAACGCAAAAAAAATGAAATTACTTGATTTAATCAAAACTATTATGTAGTTCATAAAACTGTCAACTTCTATACCTGTAATCTCCTGATTAAAATTAATTTCAAAGTAAAATCAGACCGCTTTTGATATTTTTATTGCTTGTTCTTTGTTTTGGTAACTATTTGACTGTTGAAGTATAGCATTACTTTTGGTAATTGGTATTATATAATCGGGTTTTATATAAATACGCTACTTTAGCACTTGCTAGTAACAGGCAGCAGAGAATAATTTAACGTATCACCAAATCTGACTTAGTACATTATTACCTGCCTCTCTAATATTATTTCCCTTTTTTCCTTCCCTTTTCCCTCTTCCTTCTACTATAAAAAATCCCCTGCTATAAAAAATCTATAGCAGAGGATAAATGCAATTTAAAACCTCAGAAAAATAATTACTGGTTTAACTGCGGTCAGCTATAGCTACAGGTTCAAAACTCGGTATAACCAAATCATCATTTTGCTTAGTTAACTGGTTATACAGTTTTTCAGTATTCGGGAAATTAGCAGCAGGTAAAGTCGGGAAGCGACGATAAGGAACAGTATCCTCGCCAAACATCTCAATATATTCAGCACTATTCACCATAGCGTTGATAAAACCTTTAATACCCAAAGTTGCCAGAATCTGATTATACTTACGAATCTCAACTTGATTGCGAGGAGCACGTCCTAAGAAATGTTTAGTACCAAGTTCAATTACCTTAGTATTAGGATAAGGTGTATAAAACTCCTTAACATAAAGTTTAGAACAACCTAACCCTTCAATAAATTCCTTGAGGTTGATTTCATCATTCCCTAACTTACTTTCTAAGGAAGAGAACTCACTCTTAACAATGTAAGGATCGATATCGCGTTCAAAAATCTGACGATAAGCAGCAGCAATAATCAATTTCACCTGTTGCTTATCTTGGGTACTTGTCAACTTAAAGACCTTAGACTGCTCCCGTTGCTTGTTAACACCTTGACCAACCCGGAACTCAATATCAGGTTCAGTGCGAATTTCGGCAGGAGTACCCAACTCCACAAATCTTGGCGTAACTTCTTTCTCTACTTGTAGATTTTTGTCACCAATACTGCCAACTCTTGTATTTCGTAATGACAAACCACCAGGAGTTAGATAACGTTCATAAGGAATAGTATCTTCTCCAAAAGATTCATTGTATTCTTGACTATCGATGATTGCATCTACTAGAGCATAGAAACCCTTCTTGGCACAAATATCGAAGTAAGAATTAATTTCCTTACGTCCATAAGTCGGACGACCTAACAACCGCCGATGAATGTACTCAATAGCTTTGCACACATACAAAGAACTCCAGTACATATTACGGAAAGTATCAGACTTCGCTAAAGCACGAATGAACTCGCGAATAGTGATATCACCATTTTCTAGTTTGTTCTCAGCACTCTTTAGACGCTGACCATCGTAAACATCACGACCGAATACCTGACGATAAGCAGCGGTAATGATCTTTTGAGTAGAACTTTCAGAAAACTTAATGCTAGCACCGTTGCTGCCACCAGAGTTACTGAAACCACTACTAACATAACCTCCAGGCAGTTGGTCAAGTTTGAAAACCTTTGGACCAAGAGAACCAGGATTTTTAGCTCTTGCACCAGGGTTACTAATTTGGCTATCAATACCAGCACCCTGACGAATTAGAATCCGGCGAGTATCTTTGCCAAAAGGTGCAGGACGATTTTTGAGACTACGGGTTTCTTTCGGGAAGATTGCCCCAAACTGGATTTCTAATGGATCGTTACCCATACCATAAACGTGCTGGTCTGGCAAGGGCTGATTGTAGTCAGCAAATAAGGTAACAAATTGAGGTACTTTTCGGAAAGGGGCACTGTAGTTAAATAGATCTATTTGTGGTCCCCAGTTACGACATTCCTGAGCCTCTTGACCTAAACCACGCAGATATGGTACTGTCTCTTCACCAAAATAATCGGAGTATTCTTGAGAGTCCACCATGGCATCTACCAAGGCTGACAAACCACCTTTGGTAACAATGTTAAAGTATTTGCTGAACTCTTGGGGTGAACTCAAACCCCTACCCAGAAAGTGACGAGCTGCCAATTCCACAACACGACTATTGACAAAACCTTCATAAAACTGTTTCCGGTACAAAGGAGATTTACCCAAACGACGGATAAACTCTTTCATGGAGATTTCGCAATTTTTGGCTTGAGATTCCAGGTAGGAAATATTCAGACTATAAGCTCGGAAAATATCCCTCTCAAATACTTGGCGATAAGCAGCTTTAATGACATCCTGTTTCTCGAAGTTAGACAAACCAGGTTTCATCACAAATTTTTGTCGCTTTTCAGCAGCATTAAAGTAAATTTGTGGTAGTTCTAAACCTTGTTGGTCTGAACTTTGGCCCCGGCGTTGCTTATTAGAAGGTGTTGAGCTGCGGAACTCAGTCAAAAGGACATCAAAGTATTGGGCAACAATTTCCTTTGCTTCCTGGTCTTGAAAATATCTAATCGAAGCTTGTCGCATCTGTTGGATAGCTACAATTGTAGCTGCAGAGGAACAGGCATTCTCAATGATTTCTCTTAAACCACGAACGTTGACTGAGATAATATTAGGGTCTCCCGCCACAATAGCGTAAGTAATATAGCGTAAGAACCAAGATAAATCCCGCAAGGATTTGGTCATATTAACTGGACCATACCGAGACACACTAATTGGCCTAAAACCAGCAGGTACAGGGCCAGCACTACTAGCTCCTAAATTAGTGAACAGCGAGCGTATACCCTGAAGTGGGTTGTTTTTACTTTTGTTCTCTACATAAGTAACAGTACCTAGCTTCATGCCTTCAGAAACTGATGTTGTTGCAGCCGTAACAGCACTCATGGCCATTTCTTCTTCATCTGGCTTTTCTAAAAAGGCTAAAGGCGAACCACCAGTAAAAATAGTATTGGCAGCAACAGAAACAATTCTTTCTGAATTATTAGTCAGTATCTGAGCAATTTCTAAACGTTTTGCTCCTGAACTAAAAAAAGTTGCTAGTTCATCTAGTTCTCCTTTTCCTAAAAAGCGGTCTTGTTGTTCCGCTTGAGAAATAGTTGATACTGGTACAGTTTGATATAGTTGCGGACGTGCAACTGAGCTTCCACCACTTGCTTTGACAGTCATTCGATTATTATTGCTCCCTATTTTGAAGTTTTTACAGCTTCTATTCAGACTGTTAGCTTGAATTTTTATGACATTTCCCAGACATTTTCTCTAGAGAGTAAGTATGGGTTTTTCTGAAGTTGCAATGAAGATTTTCCCTACTGTAAAAGCTGGTTTCCACAGACTAGAAAATATTCTTTACTATCTGTGTTTTATTGACTTTCATCAGCAACTTAATTGATACTTAAGGCGATGCCCCACCTCAAAGTTTATATCTTATTTAAGCTACTTTCTCTGCTTACCTCTGGATTATTGCTGAAAGCATAGTTATTTTTCTTAACACCATACTTGCTGAATTTCCACAGATAAACTACTGTAGCTTTACATCAAAATTTTTCGTTCAGATGTTTCTCACATCAGCATTAGAAACCTATACCTTATTTTTGCAGATATTCAGTTAGAATATCCTTAAAAACTAGGCTGAATTTATATTAAGTATTGCCTAGCCCAATGTACCTGTTTTATTTCTAATCTTGGCTTAGTTATTTAACCTTAAGTTGTCTAACACTAACCATATAGAAATATTGAGGCATAAAGAAAGTAAGTATTTTTGCTATTTTTATGTTCTAGCTTTTCCTTACTTTGTTTCAAAGGTAAAATATTTTAGGCTAATTACCCGTGTTTGTTAAAAACCTTACAGAATTTTATTTTATAGATTTATGGTCATTTATCTTAGAAAAAATAATAATTTTTGTTAAGTAGAGTTTGCTGAAAAAGTCTTTTGGCAAGAGTAGGAGTTAGAAGTCAGAAGTCAGAAGTCAGAAGTCAGGATCTTAGAAGTCAAAAGTCAAAAGTTAGAAGCTAGAAGCTAGAAGTTAAAAGTTATAAGTTTGAAGTCAAAAGTTAGGAGTTAAAAGTTTGAAGTCAAAAGTTAGGAGTTAAAAGTTTGAAGTCAAAAGTTAGGAGTTAAAAGTTTGAAGTCAAAAGCCAAAAGTCAAAAGTTAGAAGTTTAGAACTTAGGAGTTATACCAATTCTCTATGAAGCTGCGCTTAATATAAAGATGAGAATAGTCAGTGTAATAAGGTCTGAGCAAAAATTATTAAGTGCATTGTTACAGAGAAATGGTATTAGAAGTCAGAAATTAGAAAAAATGGTAATTGTAGAGGAGATAGTGGGAAGAATTGTCACTTGATTTTTCTGCTCTTGTCTGCCCAAAATGCTAATATGCATGAGCTTTTTGGACTTATTTGAACATTCAATTTCATTATGAAGGATAAATTAGATATCAGTTCTGCTGTTGAGGGACTCTACGATACTTTTCCATTTCCCCCAGACCCTTTAGTAGATGAAGCACCACCTGGATATAACTGGCGCTGGAGTTGGCCAGTAGCTTATAGTTTTTGCACTGGTCAAACACCCCAGAAACAAGATATTAAGATTTTAGATGCAGGTTGTGGCACTGGTTCTAGTACAGATTATTTGGTTCATCTTAATCCTCAAGCATCTGTGGTTGGAATTGATTTAAGTAGTGGTGCTTTACAAGTGGCCAAGGAACGGTGTAGTCGTTCGGGAGCTTCGCGAGTAGAATTTCATCATCTCAGCATATATGATGTAGGCCAAATAGAAGGAGAGTTTGATTTTATTAATTGTGTAGGAGTTCTACATCATTTACCCGATCCAATTAAAGGTATTCAAAATCTTACTTTGAAGTTAGCTCCTGGCGGAATTATGCACATCTTTGTTTATGCAGAGTTGGGTCGCTGGGAAATTAGACTCATGCAACAGGCGATCGCTATCCTTCAAGGTAATCAACCTAGAAATTACAAAGATGGAGTAAAAATCGGACGTCAACTTTTTGCTTCTCTACCAGAAAATAATCGTCTTGTCAAATATGAACAAGAAAGATGGGCTTTTGAAAATAAAAGAGATGAGTGTTTTGCAGATATGTATGTCCATCCCCAAGAGATTGATTATAATATCGATACTCTGTTTGAGTTGATAGAAGCATCTGGTTTAAAGTTTCTGGGATTTTCTAATCGTGAATACTGGAATATAGAACGACTTATCGGAAAATCTTCCGAGTTAGTGGAAAGAGTTGTTGATTTGGACGATCGGGAACGTTATCGTTTGATTGAATTATTAGACCCTCAGATTAGTCATTACGAGTTTTTCTTAGGTAGGCCACCTTTACCCAAGATTGATTGGTCTGACGATCGCCTTCTATTAGCAGCAATACCTGAATTAAGTCCTTGTATTCAGGGATGGCCTAGTGAGAATATATTTGATGGTGACTATAAATTGGTAAATTTGTCAAGGAAAGAATATGAATTTCTACAAGCTTGTGATACTAACTCAAACAGTCAATCCCCATCCACAGTAGGAGAAATATTAGCTAATATACCAGTGGAATTAGAAATTGTGCGATCGCTTCAGTCCAGACTTTTGATTCTACTTACCGAATAATTAAGGTAAAATGCCTCTTCTTTAAAGGAGAAACAAGCGGTCGAGGGATGGCGAGGTCTCCTCGCCATATCCAATCGACCAAGAGAGAAAAAATTTTCCTTTTATTCAATCCTCTTCCTTTTAGGGCTATGCTTTACCCACATCTTTAACTTAGCAGAAAACTTGACAAAATAGACGAGTTATGGATAAGTCTTGGTTCAGGTTTTTCGGGAGAAAAAATGTATGGAAAAAGACTTTTTTTTGACAACTTCAGTAGTTTTACTTAGCTACTATGATTTTTTCTCCTTTCTCTCCTGCTCCCTCTCTTGGTGCGCGTTCCCTTGGGTCTGTCGCCGACGCGGGGTCGCACCGCTGCTCCCCTCCTCCCCACAAGGGTTTCAAGACTTATGGGTAAGGGATAGCTTTTAGGGAGAGGTAATTAGGGTTTGCTGATTAAATCTAAAAGCACTGAAATATAAAGGTTGAGCGCATTTTTTAGTTAAAAAAAGTCCAAGCTTAATGGTGATAATGGTTCAAAAAAGAGCGCATTTTAGGCTCATAGTTGCGCAGAATAATCCCTTGGTTATTCTTCCTCCTACCTCCTAATTAATTCCCATTTCTCCTGTCTCCTGTCTCCTGTCTCCTGTCTCCTACCCTTGCCCATAAGACTTTTTCAGCAAACCCTAATTATCAATTATTGAACAATGCCCAACAGAGAATATAAAAAAATATAAATGATTCTTAGGTAAGTCATACCTAAGTGATGTCTAATTTTAGGTATCACTTACACTTTTTTTTTCAAAATTAACCTAAATTGATGAAACTATGAGTCAAGAACCTCAGAGTATTAGTTCTGCTTGGGCACATAAACCTCCTGTAAATGCTTCAAAAGTCGAGGCCGATTATGACTTTTTAGCCGATGATTATGACGATCTCATCAAGCAATGGGCGTATGAAGGCCCTCGAATTGGTGTTGAGCTAGCCAAGCAGTTTTTCTCACTTGAAGACTTGATTCTAGATGCTGGTTGTGGTACTGGCCTTACTGGAGAATTTCTCTACAATCAGGGTTTTACCAATATCATAGGTGTTGACATCTCCCAAAAATCACTGGATAAGGCGGTTCAGCGCCAGGTATATCGTGAATTAGTGAAAGCCAACCTGCAGGAACCGCTTTCATGGCCAGACAACACCTTTGATGCTACATACTGTATTGGAGTTCTTACCTATTTTCCAAATCACTTCCCTTTACAAGAATTTTGCCGTGTCACCCGTCCTGGGGGATGGGTGATCTTTTCACAGCGGGTTGATTTATTTGAAGATGGGGGTCACGGAACAGAATATAACTCTATGGAATCCCAAGGGTTATGGCAGCAAAAATACATCTCTCAGCCAATGGCTTACCTTCCTGGACATTCAGAATATGCCCAGAAAATTCTTGTTTATTACCTTGCTTATCAAGTGACTCAATAACTAGGGCTTGCTGATTAAATCTAAAAGTTTTTATAGATAAAGGTTTTAGCCTTTTTAAGTATCAAAAAGTGCGAGGTTTTAAGTGGTAATGGTTCAATTTAGGAGCGGATTTTGGTCAAGATTTGGGCAGAAAAATTAAGGGACAATTCTTACTCCTACCTCCTCGCTCATTTCCATTTCTTCTGTCTCCTGTCTCCTGTCTCCTGTATCCTGCCCCTACTAAAAGACTTTTTCAGCAAACCCTAACTACATTGCATTGATTCTAAAGAATTTATAAAGGACTCATCCATGTCTACACTTGCACCTAACCTGAATGAGGCTGATATCCCTTGTATTTCAGGCCCATTTCTCTCTGAGGAAACTAAGAGCACTTCACAGCTAATTGATCGGCAAGCAGAACTTAGACCCCAGGCAACAGCTCTATGTCAAGCTAACAATCAACTAAGCTATTCAGAATTGAAAACGCGATCAAATCAACTAGCCCATTTCCTGCAATCTAGAGGATTAGGTTCGGGTCAATTTGTGGGGATTTGCATGGATCACAGTTTTGAAATGGTGATTGGATTGCTAGGGATTATGAAATCTGGAGCTACTTATGTTCCTCTAGATCCAAGCTTTCCAGCAGAACGGTTGAAGTTTATGATAACTGATGCTGGAATTCAGTATATTTTATCAACCACAAAGTTTGCCTCCGCGATTCCAACGCTTAATGTGGAAGTTCTACAGTTAGATTCATTATATGAACAACTTACCACACTACCAATTGATTCGCCAGAGGAAACTCCCTTACCACAAGCTCCTGTTTATCTAATCTATACATCTGGCTCCACTGGGAACCCAAAAGGGGTTATGATACCTCATAGTGCCTTGGTGAACTTCTTACTATCCATGCAGATTTCACCAGGGATTAAGGCTAGCGATCGCCTACTTGCTCTTACTACCATTTCCTTTGATATATCTGGTCTAGAACTCTATATCCCCTTAATTACTGGTGCGAGTATTCGCTTGCTAACCCGCAGGGAAGCACGCAATGGCAAGATTCTGAATCAACTTACTGAAAGTGGTGAGATCGCGCTCATGCAGGCAACACCCACAACCTGGCAAATGATGCTCAATTTCGGTTGGCAAGGACATCCTAACCTCAAAGTCCTGGTTGGAGGAGAAGCATTTCCACCCGCATTAGCCAAACGAATGATTGGCAAATGTGCTGAAATTTGGAATATGTTTGGTCCAACCGAAACCACAATTTGGTCAACCCTAGCTCCGATTACAGATGCAAAAATCTCAATTGGAAGCCCCATTCACAATACTTGCATCTACATTCTCGACAATAACGAGATCGGTATTGGTGGCAAAGGTTTAGCCTTGGGTTATAAAGACCGCCCCCAGTTGAATGCGGAAAAGTTTGTGGATTCTGAAATAGCAGGCGAACGCATTTATCGCACTGGTGATATGGGTCGCATTGATGAGTCTGGACAATTACATTTCCTAGGTCGCATCGATCATCAAGTGAAGGTGAATGGATTTCGCATTGAAACGGGTGAGGTCGAAGCCCATATTGACGAATATGAAGGTGTACAGCAATCCCTAGTTACGGTTAAATCCTATGGTTCCGATGACTCCAGATTGGTAGCTTATGTAGTTCCTCAGTTGCACACTACACCCGACATGGTTGCACTTTGGGAACAGGTTTGGACTAAAGCACACAGCGATGAATCGGCAGTTTACGATCCAACCTTTAATTACAGTGGCTACAACAATAGCTTCACTGGTAAACCGATGCCTGAAGCCGAAATGCGGGAATGGGGTCAAAATACCCTAAAGCGCATTCGTTCGCTGAATCCCACCCAGGTGCTAGAAGTTGGCTGTGGAACTGGTATCCTGCTTTTTGCTCTTGCTCAAGAGATCAGACGTTATGTGGGAACCGATATTTCTCAGGCAGCCATATCCTATATCCGAAAACAGCTAAACCAGAATTCAGAATTAGCCTCCAAGGTAGAGTTACACCATCGTTCTGCCCACAACCTACCGAGTCTGGAGTCTGGAGCTTTCGATGTCATAATCCTAAATTCAGTGGTGCAATATTTCCCAAGTATTGATTACCTGGAAAATGTCATTAAACAGTTAATTCCATTGCTTTGTTCCCATGGCTCTATTTTTATTGGGGATGTTCGTAACCTTCTGCTCTTGAATCACTTCCACAAACGACTGTTGGCAAAGGCGACATCGGAAACGGTTAGCGACCAACAAATCCAGCAGTCCATGAGCAAAGAAGAAGAGTTGGTAATTAGTCCTGAATGGTTTTTAGCCTTGAAAAAAGCGATTCCAGCCATTTCCGAAGTCCGGATCGTGCCCAAAGCAGGAAACTTTGAAAACGAGTTCACCTGCTATCGCTATGATTTGGTGATTTCAATTGGTTCCAGTCCAACTGAGACATTCGAGTGGGTTAATTGGACGCAACAAAACTGGACTAAAACTCGCCTAACACAAACACTTCAGCATCAACCAAAGGTCTTAGGTTTGGCAGCGGTTCAGAATTCCCTGATTGTTCCAATAGATAATGAGAGCGCCATCAAACCAGCAGAATGTTTTGCTCTGGGTGAAATCTATGACTATCACGTTTACATCAGTTGGGCTAATAGTGATGAAAACGGGGTATTTGATGTTGTTTTTCTCAAGGATAACCAGACAGCTCCGATTTTTCCAGAGTCAAACTCAGTATCTTCGGTCAAGAAAATAGCTAATTGTCCGATACTACTGAGTTTAGGGCGACAACTAGAGCCTCGTTTG
Source organism: Okeania sp. SIO2F5 (assembly GCF_010692685.1). Taxonomy (NCBI): domain Bacteria; kingdom Bacillati; phylum Cyanobacteriota; class Cyanophyceae; order Oscillatoriales; family Microcoleaceae; genus Okeania; species Okeania sp. SIO2F5. The sequence continues at coordinate 25,812 of NZ_JAAHGU010000054.1, forward strand.
CGGAAGCATTTGCGGGAATTTCTACCCGACTATATGATTCCAAAGGCATTTGTATTTCTAGACTCCTTTCCGCAAACACTCAATGGCAAGATAGATCGCAAGCAACTTCCTGAACCAGATATCAAACGACCAGTACTCACAAACCGTTTTCAACCACCCAATACAGATGAAGAACATATTTTAGTCGAGATTTGGGCTGAAACACTACAAATTGAAGAAGTAGGAATCACAGACAACTTCTTTGAGCTAGGAGGAAGTTCCATTCTTTTAACCCTACTCCATGCCAAAATTCAAGAGCGGTTTGAAGGATCTAATGTCATCGATCAAGTTGACCTCTTTCAATACCCAACAATTCAAGCCCAAGCGAGATATTTACGAAATCAAAAAAATATAAATCTCTCTGAGGAAACGGAGCAAATTCAAAAGAATTCTGAGCAAAATTTCCCTACACAACCCCACCGAGATTTTAGAAAAGCTCTAAACAAACAATCTACTAACAGTCAGGTTGCAGAAACAGATATTGCCATCATTGGACTCAGTTGTCGGTTTCCTGGTGCAGATAATCCAGAAACATTTTGGCAAAACTTGCAGGAAGGGGTTGAGTCTATTACATTATTTACGGATGAAGAGTTACTGGAAAGTGGTGTTGAGCGAGAATTATTACAGAATCCAAATTACGTCAAAGCCAACCCCATTCTGAAAGATATCCAGAATTTTGATGCCAGTTTCTTTGGTATTCCCCCATTTGAAGCCGAGATTATGGACCCACAACAACGGCTGTTCTTGGAATGTGCTTGGGAAGCTTTGGAAAGTGCTGGTACTATTCCTACCCAAACCACAAATACCATCGGTCTATTTGCTGGAGCCGGAATTAGCTCTTACTTACATCAGATTTTGTCCCATAATGGTGACTTCTTTTCATCAGTGGACAACTTTCAGGTTATGCTTGGCAACGACAAGGATTACCTACCAACCAGGGTTTCCTACCGATTAAACCTAACTGGTCCCAGTATCAACGTCCAAACCGCCTGTTCCACATCATTGGTGGCCCTGCACCTAGCGTGCCAAAGCATCCGCAACGGCGATTGCGATTTAGCCTTAGCTGGAGGTACCTCGGTTGTTCATCCCTACCAAGCTGGCTATATGTTCCAGGAAGGCATGATTTTCTCTCCAGACGGCCATTGTCGCCCCTTTGATGCCAAGGCTAAAGGGACAACTTTTGGCAGCGGAGTCGGCGTAGTCCTCCTCAAACGCTTGAGTCAAGCCTTGGCAGATGGCGATCCAATTCGGGCTGTGGTCAAAGGTTCAGCGATTAATAATGATGGTGCCGAGAAGGTTGGGTTTACAGCCCCGTCAGTACAGGGGCAAGCTTCTGTAATTACTGAGGCCATGAGAGTCGCCGGAGTGTCACCAGAATCTATTTCCTATGTGGAAGCCCACGGAACGGCAACAGAGTTGGGAGATCCTATTGAAATTAGAGCACTCACCCAGGCATTTGGGAGTCAGAGCGATGGGCGTGGCTATTGTGCCATCGGCTCGGTAAAGAGCAACATTGGACACCTGATTTCAGCCGCTGGCGTTGCCGGATTGATAAAAACAGTCCTGGCTCTGGAAAATCAACAAATTCCACCGAGTCTCCACTTCCAATCCCCCAATCCTGCAATTGACTTTGAACAGACTCCTTTCTTTGTCAACGCTCAACTCAATCCTTGGACGACCAATGGCAATCCGCGTATTGCAGGTGTTTCTGCATTTGGCATTGGTGGCACTAATGCCCACACTATCATTGCCGAAGCTCCAACGGTTAAGGCGCAAACTAGACCCAGTAGCCGACCTAGAGTATTACTTACCCTTTCCGGCCAATCCGAGCAAGCCGTCGTCGAACTGGCTGCTAAGTATACTAACTTTTTCCAAACGCATCCAGATATCTCCCTACCCGATGCTGCCTACACCACCCATTTAGGTAGGAAGCACTTCAACGTTCGAGCAGCCTATGTGGCAAGCGATCGTAGTGAGATGATTCGGGAACTGGAACGCAACCCTGTCCTACTCTCCAGCACCACTGCTTCTGGTAAACTAGCATTCCTGTTTACAGGGCAAGGTTCACAATTTGTCGGTATGGGCCGCAGATTGTATGAAACTGAACCCGTATTTAAAGATGTATTAAATCGTTGTGAAACAGCATTTTTGGGCCATCGCGGGCACTCTCTTCTAGATGTTCTATTGGCAAAAGACGAGGACACCTCGATCCACAGAACCGAATTTGCTCAACCGGGACTCTATGCTCTTGAATGTGGCATTGCTGCCTTGTTCCTTTCTTGGGGCATTCAACCCAGCATGGTGATTGGTCATAGTGTTGGTGAATTTGCAGCCGCATGGGTGGCTGGGGTTTTCCAGTTGGAAGAAGGGTTAATGCTGGTGGCTGAACGTGGACGCCTGATGCAGGAACTCCCAGAGTCAGGGAGCATGATCAGTGTTTTCGCTCCCCAGGATGTGGTTATGAGCTACATACAGGACTACACAGATGTTTCCATTGCTGCAATTAATGGGCCAAAAGCTGTGGTGATTTCAGGTAAACAGGAATCATTAACACAGATTATCCAGCGCCTACAAGCAGAACATATCAGCTACAGAGAATTAGTGGTGTCCCATGGGTTTCATTCCTCACTGATGGACCCCATCCTGGATACTTTTGAACGATTTGCCTCCCAGTTTGATTTCCATCCACCCCAAATCCCCTTCATTTCTAACTTGACAGGGGATATTTTGGATGCAGACCGGACCCTAGATGCCACCTATTGGACAGACCATATTCGAGGAACTGTTCGTTTTCATGATGGATTAAAAACTATTGTGGATTCTGGACTAACTACGTTTCTGGAAATTGGACCTAAACCAATCCTCTGTGGTCTAGGACAACGAGAGTTTCCAGAACTGAACTGGATTCCCACTCTTGAAGGACCGCAAAAGGGTTATGGTGATGTTTTAGATAGCCTTGCTTGTCTCTATAACTGTGGAATTTCTATAGATTGGAATGCTTTTCATGTCCATGAGAACCGACGGAAAATTCCCCTACCTACCTACGCTTTTCAACGTCAATGTTACTGGCCAGAAACAACTATGATTTCTACACAATCCTCTAGAACTGCTTCACCATCTGCTATTTCAGAGCGGATCGGGCGGGAAATGACGGAAATGATTGCAACTATGATGCGAATGGACAGCAGTGCCATCGATCGTGAAACATCTTTCCTCAGCCTAGGACTAGATTCCCTCACCTTACTAAATGTTATTGCCCGTATTGAAAAAGACTACGGCATTACTCTAGCTATTCACCAATTCCTGGATGAGTTGACCAACCTTCAACAACTCATTGACTTCTTAAGTCAGAAAGTTCCACCAGAAAAGGTTTCTCTACCAGTTGTCACCCCATCGACCAATGGAGCAGCTCTTCTTCACCAACCTGCCCAACCATCTGAACCCACTGTTACCCTTGACACTAAACTCCCTCAGGAACCAACGGTTTCTTTTGCACCAGTGGAAAACGGCACCTCGACAGGTCTGGAGCGCATTATTGAGCAGCAACTACTGGTAATGACGAAACAATTGGAAACCATTCAGGGAAAATCCAGTGTGTCTTTGGCCCCCGTGAGTATCCCTTCTCAACAACAGCAACCCCTGCTTAAGGCAATGGAACCAATGGAACCTGCCAAGCCGGTGGAGGCCATTCAACCAAAACCAGCGGAAAAAATCGGATCGACACCTGCTCCATTCTCATTTTGGGGAGCAAAAGGCAAAGCCGGCAAACCACCAACAGCGGAACAACAGGCATTCATCGATAATTTAGTCCAAGCCTACTGCCAACGCACCAAGGGATCGAAAGAAAATGCCGCCGCCTATCGCAATTACCTGGCAGATCGCCGATCGATTAGGGGCCTTCGTCCCAAACTTAAGGAGATTTTCTACCCAATTGTTGCAGAGCGTGCCGAAGGTTCCCACATTTGGGATATTGATGGCAATGAATACATTGATATTACGATGGGCTTTGGGGTTCATCTGTTGGGTCATAATCCCGATTTCATTATGAATCCGGTTCGCTACACCCTAACCACTGGCGTACAAATGGGTCCTCAAACACCATTGGCCGGAGAAGTTGCCAAACTATTCTCTGAGGTCACGGGGAAAGAACGGGTGACTTTCTGTAATTCTGGGACTGAAGCTGTGATGACCGCAGTACGTATTGCTCGGGCTGCTTCTGGTAAGCATAAAATTGTGAAGTTTAAAGGTGCTTATCATGGTCACTTTGATGGTACGTTAGCCATTCCGGCACAAACTGATGGAACACCCTATGGCCAACCTATGTTCCCAGGAACGTCACCTAACATGGTTAAAGATGTTATTGTGCTGGACTATGGCAAAGCAGAGAGTCTAGAGGTTATTCGACAACATCGACATGAACTGGCCGCTGTGCTGGTAGAACCTGTTCAAAGCAGACTGCTTAGTCTTGCGCCAAGGGAGTTTTTGCATGAGCTACGTGCCCTGACCCACTCAGAAGATATTCCCCTGATCTTTGATGAAGTGATTCTGGGATTCCGGGCCGCGCCTGGTGGTGCTCAGGAATATTTTGGGATTGAAGCCGATCTTGCAACCTATGGAAAAGCGGTTGGCGGTGGGATGCCGATCGGGGTTGTAGCTGGAAAAGCTAGGTATATGGATCGGATTGATGGGGGCACTTGGAACTATGGAGACCAATCGTATCCCCAAACGGAACCCACTTATTTTGCTGGTACTTTTTGCAAACATCCTCTGGCCATGTCAGCAGCCAAAGCAGTTCTTCTCCATATCAAGGAGCAAGGTGGAGCATTACAAGCCAAATTGAATGACTCTACGGCCCGACTTGCTCAAGCCTTGAATCACTATTTTCAAACTGAGGGACTCATGCTGCGGGCCGATCAGTTTTCGTCGATTTTTAGAATTGAGTTCCAAAGTATGTTTAGTGAACTGTACCTTCCCATTGAAATGGATCTCTTGTTTTACCTATTGATCCATAAAGGTGTTTATGTTTGGGAAGGTCGCGTCTGTTTTCTCTCAGCAGCTCACACTGACCAGGATATCGAGCGCATTATTACCGTGGTTAAAGAAAGTGTTGAAGAGTTGCGCTCCGTTGGGTATTTTCCGTCACAAACGTCGCAAAAACCAGTTGCTCAAAAAAAAAACGCACTTATCCCCTAACGGAAGAACAGCAACGCCTACTTCAAATTTCCCAGGATAAACATGGTTCGACTGCCTATAATGAGTCGATTACGTTTGAGCTGACAGGAAAACTGGCCATTGATCGGTTACGGAATGCGATTCACACTGTCATCCATCGGCATGATGCTCTGAGAACATCCATTGCTGCCGATGGATTTGCTCAAATTGTTAGGCCAGTCCTGAATGTTGAAATTCCTTTGCTAGATTATTCATCTGAAGATGCTCCAGATGAAGCCCTAAATGAGTGGCTCTTAGCAGAAAGCCAACAGCCATTCGATCTTTATCAAGGACCTCTAATTCGGACAACAATTGTCAAACTTTCTCCAGAGAGATACGCATTCAATATCTGTATTCATCATTTAGTTTCCGATGGATGGTCTCTGGTTGTGATTTTGGAGGAAATTAGTAAGATTTATTCCGGTTGTCTAGATATTCCCCCAATTCAACAATTCACAGACTATTTGCAATGGTATAATCAAGACACCCAAAGCGATATCTTCAAGAAGTCCGAACTATTTTGGAGCGAAAATCTCAGGGCGGTATCCCCCTTACGTTTACCTCTGGACTACTCTGCTCCAGAACAACGAACCTACAACGGCGCTCGCATTAGTATACAGATACCATCGGACTTAACCTTTGCTCTTAAACAACGTTCGATGGCCTGGAATGCCACCCTATTTCACACACTGCTGGGAGCTTATGCTTACCAGATGACCCAGTTTTGCCAGCAAAATACCATCACGATTGGAATTTCTGTGAGTGGCCGTCCAACACATCTGGCCGAACATTTAGTGGGCTACTGTTCACATTTCATTCCCATCTACCTGAAAACTGATGAGAACTTAACCTGGAACAAGCAAGTAGAACGAACCAAAGCTGCCATTAGCCAAGCATTCAAGCATCAAAATGTGCCTTTAGCCCGAATCTTAGCCCAATGTCCCCAGGAACAACAGCAAAACCTCATGCAAGTTACTTTTAACCTTGACATCCCGATGACCCTTGATTTAGTCGATCTGCAAACTCAGATTATTCCTCAGCCAGTAACCTCTGCACGATATGCAATGGGCCTTAATTTCATCCCTGAACTCGATCGCCTTCATTTTGATCTGGATTACAACACAGATTGCTTCAAGACAGAAAAAATGCAAGAATTTCTGGAGAATTTCATAGAACTACTTCAAGGCGCTCTTACCGAATAATTAAGGCTTAAAGCCTCTCCTTTAAAGGAGAAATAAGAAAAAATTTTTCTTTTATTCAATCCTCTTCCTTTTAGGGAGAGGTAATTAGGGTTTGCTGAAAAAGTCTTTTAGTAGGGGTAGGAGACAACCCACCCCTAACCCCTCCCAGGAGGCAGGGTCTATTTATTGTCACCAGAGAAAAAAGGAGGAGGGGGTGGGAAGTGTGGGAGGTTTGGGAAGTACAGGAGAGGAGGGGGTGGGAAGTGTCGGAGGTTTGGGAGGTGTGGGAAGTACAGGATCTCAAAAAGAATAGGGTTGTAAATATTCTAGGCGCGACAATGAATTAGCCCTGCTCCCAGGAGGGGAAGACAGGAGACAACCCACCCCTAACCCCTCCCAGGAGGGGAGAAATGGGTCGGGAGCGAGGAGGTAGGGGTAAGAATTGTCAATTTGGGATTTTTCTGCCATAATCGTCCCAAAATACTAGCTTTTTGAGCGTTTTAGACTGAAACAGGGGCACTTTTTTAGACAAAAAAAGGCTAAAGTCTTTATATATCAATGCTTTTAGATTTAATCAGCAAGCCCTAATTATCAATTACCCATTATCCATTATTGAACGACCATTATTTTCTGCTGACTCCTGACTCCTAATTTTTTGTACTACGTTTTGAAGTGCGGAATTTAAGTTATATCAAATCTTATTAATTAGCCATAATAAAAATCTTTTCCTCGATCAATTTCTCCCTGTTCGCTGTTTCGTAATCCCTCAGTTTTTTATTGTGGGTATTCAAAGAGATATAATATTATATCGTGTTCGGATAATCAGTGATAAAAAACCTTATATCTTTGAACCAATATTCCCTTCAGCATAGCAGCATAGCTGCCCTCTGCCTTCCTTTCTCCAAAGTACAAGTATTTAACCGAACATGATATTAGAGAGGAATTTGAAAAATCACAGACTTATAGATACTGCATTTGGTATTATTTGCCGACTTCTGGCCTCTAAATTTTAACTTTTGACTTATGGGTATGCTTGCTCCAACATGGTATGATGACTATTGGCATATAGAAAAAGCCTACCACATGTGATTAGTATCTAAATTTTTGTGAATACATCTGATACATCACCAGAACCAATAACTGTTGACGATAGTAATACTCCAGAAGTTGGCACTGCAGAGGCAGAACCAAATGCTTCAATGGAAGAGTATTACAAACTACAGCAGGAATTATATGTAATCACCTTGACAATTACAGGTATAATATTTATCTTTGTCTGGGTTTTTTACTCCCTAAACATTGCTCTTAATTATTTGATAGGAGCAACGACAAGTGTGGTTTACTTAAGGATGTTAGCTAAAGAAGTTGAGAGTATTGGCGGGGATAAAAGAAGTGTAGGTAAAACCAGACTAGCAATATTTGTCGGGCTAATAATATTAGCAACTCAGTTAAATCAGCTCAAAATTTTGCCGATTTTCCTAGGGTTTCTGACTTACAAAGCAGCACTAATAATACATGTACTGCGAACCACCTTGATGCCAAACTCATAGCGACTGAAGCTAATTCTAACTCTTGAAAAATCCACTTGATATAAATCGGGAAGCCTGAGAATCAAAATGCTAGATATTTTGCATACTATTAACTATTTACCTCTGGCTGAACTAGAAGTTGGCCAGCATTTTTACTGGGAGCTAGGCAGCCTCAAAATACATGGGCAAATTTTACTCACATCCTGGTTTGTAATTGCCTTGATAGTCTTGGCTGCCTTAACAGCAACACTCAATGTGCAGCGAATTCCTAGTGGGATGCAAAATTTCATGGAGTACATCCTGGAATTTATACGCAGCCTAACAAAAGACCAAATTGGTGAAAAAGATTATCGCCCTTGGGTGCCATTTGTTGGTACTTTGTTCCTATTTATATTTGTGTCAAATTGGTCAGGAGCTCTAGTACCATGGAAGGTAATAGAACTACCTGCTGGAGAACTTGCTGCCCCCACAAGCGACATTAATACAACAGTGGCATTGGCACTACTGACTTCCATAGCATATTTTTATGCAGGTATCAGCAAAAAAGGCTTAGGATATTTTGCGGGCTATGCTGAACCAGTACCATTTATGGTCCCCTTTAAGATCATAGAAGATTTTACCAAGCCTTTGTCCCTAAGCTTCCGTTTATTCGGTAATATTCTTGCCGATGAATTGGTTGTGGGAGTGCTAGTTCTGCTAGTACCTCTATTTATTCCTCTACCACTAATGGTTTTGGGTCTATTTTTAAGTGCTATTCAAGCATTGATTTTTGCAACTCTAGCGGCTAACTACATCGGAGAAGCGTTAGAAGAACACGGCGCAGAACATCACGATTAAGAGTTAGGTAAGTAGTAGAAAAAAAATTTGCTTAAAAGTAACTCAAAGTCTGGTATTCTAGGCAGTGAATGGGATGAATTATCGCCAGATTCACGGAAACTGGAAATGGTAGAGTAATAAGTCCCCCAAAACAACAAAACAAGTAAACTTCAGAGTTGACGAGTGATGTGAGATAAAAGCATGAAACTTGAACTTATTGAGTTTCGGATTTCACTTCAACCATCACATCAGTTCATCGAAAAAAGTGACAATTGTGTAGTTGATTACGCAACAGTGTAATCAATATAGTTCTAGTTAATCGTCAAGTTTGTACTTTAGGTTAAAAAAGGAAAGAAAATTATTATGGATCCATTGATTGCTGCTGCTTCCGTCGTTGCTGCTGCCTTAGCTGTAGGTTTAGGTGCGATTGGTCCTGGAATTGGTCAAGGAAATGCAGCAGGTCAAGCTGTAGAAGGTATTGCCCGTCAACCAGAAGCAGAAGGAAAAATTCGAGGCACATTATTGTTAAGTTTGGCATTTATGGAAGCTTTAACAATTTACGGTTTGGTGGTATCACTGGTGTTGCTATTTGCCAACCCCTTTGCATAAACAACCCTAATTATAGAAAATAGGGATTTTAGATTTTTGATTTTGGAGATCGAAAATCTAAAATCTTTAAAAAGCGTTCAGCATTTCAGCAATCAGCAGTCAGCTTTGCGCGTTTGCAGAGCATTCCGGAATGGAAAGGTTAAACCAACCCCTAAAATTAAGCGACAAGCTAGAAGTCGGGGATGTTTTACCCAAGCTTTCAGATACCTGACTATATGGGCAAATTTTTAGGCTGATAGCTGTTTGCGAAGCATCCCGTAGGGAAGCGCTAATAGCTGATAGCTAGTTAAACCCAACTTAAACTATGGGAACCACCTAAAAATTAGAGAAAATGATAAATTGGACAATATTACTAGCCGTTGAAGAAGTAGCAGAAAAGGGTGGTTTGTTTGACATTAACGCAACTCTACCCTTAATGGCAATTCAGTTTCTGATTCTGGCTTTTGTCTTGGATAAAATTTTTTACAAACCACTGGGTAAAGCTATAGATTCTCGTGCAGATTATATCCGCGACAATCAAATCAAAGCACAAGAGGGTTTGGCAAAGACAAAAAAATTAGCTGAACAATACGAGCAAGACCTAGCAGAAACTCGTAAAAAATCTCAAGCAATTATTACTGACGCTCAAGCAGCAGCTCAGAAAATAGTAGCCGAAAAAGTGGCTAAAGCTCAACAGGAAGCACAAGCCAAAAGAGAACAAGCAGCTCAAGAAATAGAAGAGCAAAAGCAAGCAGCTTTGCAACAGTTAGAAGAACAGGTAGACTCTTTGAGCCGCCAAATTCTAGAAAAACTATTAGGACCAGAATTGGTCAGATAGCCACAGAAAATTCCAGGTTGAAAAGTTGAGCTATTGATAATAAAACTCAGCATCCAACAAGATAATTTAAGGCTAACTATCACAGGATATCATGGTAAATGTTTTATGGCTAGCCACAGAAGCTAGCGCTGAAGAAGGTTTTGGTTTAAACCTGGATCTTTTAGATACTAACCTAATTAATTTAGGAATTTTGATTGTAGTTTTAATTTATTTTGGGCGAGGCTTTATTGGGAAAATTCTTAGTGAAAGACGCGCCACTATTGAACAAGCAATCAAAGAAGCAGAAAAACGTCAACAAGAAGCAGCATCAGCTCTAGCAGCTCAACAACAAAAGTTGACCCAAGCTCAAGTAGAGGCTGAAACAATTCTAGCCACTGCTGAAACAAGAGCACAGGAAGTCAAGCAAAAAATTGAGCAACAGGCAGAACAAGATATTGAGCGGATGAAAGCTACTGCTAGCCAAGAGATGGACTCGGAAAGAGATAAAGCAATTGCACAACTGCGCTCAATTGTAGCATCTAAAGCATTGGCACAAGTAGAATCTTGCCTCAAAGAAACTTTAGATGAGAATGCCCAGCAACAATTAATAGATCGTAGTCTGGGGTTATTAGGAGGTCAATCATGACTGTAATTGCTGGTGAAATTGTAGAACCCTACGCAGCAGCTCTAATGTCCTTGGCTAAATCAAAAGACCTTGCCGAGAGGTTTGGGGAAGATATACGTTCCCTGCTTAATATTATGGATGAATCCCTAGAATTGAAGCAATTTATGGGAAATCCAATTATTAAACCAGAAGACAAAAAAGCAGTGCTGCAACGCATGATGGGTGATGAAGCCGATCCCTATATGCGTAATTTTTTAATGCTGCTAGTTGATAGAGGTCGGATTATTTTTCTAGAAGAGATAGGGAAAAAATACCTAGCACTATTGCGAGAACTAAATCAAACTGTTCTAGCAGAAGTGACCTCCACAGTAGAATTAAACGAAGACCAAAAAAATACAGTCCGCGAACGAGTCAAATCAATGACTGATGCGAGGGATGTAGATATTGAAACCAAAATCGACCCCAGCTTACTCGGTGGTGTCATTATCAAAATAGGCTCTCAGATAATTGACTCTAGTCTGCAAGGACAACTACGCCGAATTGGCAATAGCCTCAAAGCATAATTCACTCATTTTTTGTAATAAAGACTGGACAATAAAAAAGAAAAATGGTATCAATCAGACCTGACGAAATTAGCCAAATTATTCGCGACCAAATAGAACAGTACGACCAAGATGTCAAAGTATCTAACGTTGGTACTGTTCTACAAGTGGGTGACGGTATTGCCAGGATTTATGGCCTAGACAAGGTAATGGCAGGAGAACTGGTAGAGTTCTCAGATGGTACAGTAGGTATTGCCCAAAACTTAGAAGAAGATAACGTAGCGGCAGTATTGATGGGTGAAGGTCGGGAAATTCAAGAAGGATCTGCCGTAACTGCCACAGGTAGAATTGCTCAAGTGCCAGTAGGAGAGGCCATGGTTGGCCGGGTGGTAGATGGTCTCGGTCGAGCTGTTGATGGTAAAGGAGATATTCAAACCGATGACAGTCGTCTGATTGAATCTCCTGCTCCAGGAATTATCGAACGCCGTTCTGTTTGTGAACCTATGCAAACAGGTATCACTGCTATAGACTCGATGATTCCCATCGGTAGAGGTCAAAGGGAATTGATTATCGGTGACAGACAAACAGGTAAAACAGCGATCGCCATCGATACTATCATTAACCAAAAAGGTGAAGATGTTATCTGTGTATATGTGGCTATTGGTCAAAAAGCTTCTACTGTAGTTCAGGTAGTAAGTACCCTTGAAGAAAAAGGTGCAATGGATTACACCGTTGTAGTAGCTGCTAATGCCAGTGACCCTGCAACTCTCCAATACTTGGCTCCTTATACTGGTGCTACTATTGCTGAATACTTTATGTATAAAGGCAAAGCAACTCTGGTAATCTATGATGACCTTTCCAAGCAAGCTCAAGCTTATCGCCAGGTATCTTTGCTACTGCGTCGTCCACCAGGTCGTGAAGCATATCCAGGAGATGTATTCTATCTCCACTCCCGTCTCTTAGAAAGAGCTGCTAAACTCAATGATGATTTAGGTGGAGGCAGTATGACTGCTCTACCAATTATTGAAACTCAAGCTGGTGACGTTTCGGCCTATATTCCTACCAACGTTATCTCTATTACGGATGGTCAAATCTTCCTCTCCAGTGACCTATTCAACGCAGGTTTCCGCCCAGCAGTAAACGCAGGTGTTTCTGTGTCGAGGGTAGGTTCGGCTGCTCAGACCAAGGCTATGAAAAAAGTTGCTGGTAAGATTAAGCTAGAGCTAGCACAGTTTGCTGAATTAGAAGCGTTCTCTCAATTTGCCTCAGACTTGGATAAAGCTACCCAAAATCAACTGGCAAGAGGTCAGCGCTTGCGGGAGATTTTGAAACAATCTCAAAACTCACCTCGCTCTCTTCCCGAACAAGTAGCAGTGATTTATTCTGGTATTAATGGTTACTTGGATGATATCCCTCTTGAGAAGGTGACTAAATTTATTTCTGGTTTACTGGATTACTTGAACAACAGTAAGCCCAAGTTCGGTGAAATTATCGGTACTGAAAAGGTACTGACTGATGAAGCTCAAACTGTCTTAAAAGAAGGTATTACTGAGTATAAGCAAACATTCTTGGTATCTGCTTAAATTAGTTACTTTTAAGTATTAACATTTAGTGGTTAGTTGTTAATGCTCAAAAGCAACTAGCCACTAATTATTAGTTAGATGTAGTAATTAAAAGTCAGTTATCAGCAGTCAGCTTTGTTGTTTACCTGATACTACCTAACTTTTAAGACTAATTCGCACTTAATTTATAGGCGAATCTCTATAGATTTATTGAAAAAAAAGGGTTGAGAGTAACTAGATAGACAGATATGAGAAAGTTTAATCTAGTTGACTTAGTTGAGAATAAATTAAAAATTTCCCTTCTTCTTTCTTCCTTGTTACTTCTTACTTCTTCCTACACAAAATTATGCCTAATTTAAAAGCTATTCGCGATCGCATCAACTCGGTCAAAAACACTAAAAAAATTACAGAAGCAATGCGCCTAGTGGCCGCTGCTAAAGTACGTCGTGCCCAGGAACAAGTGATTAACACTCGGCCTTTTGCCGACCGCCTTGCTCAAGTTTTATACGGACTTGCCGAACGTTTACAATTTGAAAGTGTAGATTTACCCCTACTAAAACAAAGGGAAGTTAAAACAGTAGGTTTATTAGTAATTTCTGGAAACCGTGGTCTATGTGGCAGCTATAACAGCAGCATCATTAAACGTGCAGAAATCAGAGCTAGTGAACTAACACAGCAAGGAATCGATTATAAATATTTGCTGATTGGACGTAAAGCAATTCAATATTTCCAACGTCGGGAAGCTCCGATTTTAAGCACTTATGATAATCCTGAAAAAATTCCTACAGCTAATGATGCTTCTGCAGTTACTGATGAAGTTCTTTCTGGTTTTCTCTCAGGAACAATAGATAGAGTAGAGTTAGTTTATACCAAATTTATTTCACTAATTAGCTCTCAACCTGTGATTCAAACTCTCTTACCTCTCGATCCTCAAGGTTTAGAAGTTCAAGATGATGAAATCTTCCGTTTAACTACTAAAGGTGGTAACTTTGAAGTATCACGGGATAAAGTAACAGCACCTACTAAAAGCTTTCCCCGCGATATGATTTTTGAGCAAGACCCAACTCAAATTTTAGAAGCTCTCTTGCCATTATTTTTAACTAACCAGTTATTGAGGGCGTGGCAAGAATCATCTGCTAGTGAATTAGCATCTCGGATGACAGCAATGAGTAATGCTAGTGATAATGCTAGTGAATTAGTTGGTACATTAACTCTTTCTTACAATAAAGCTCGGCAAGCTGCTATTACTCAAGAAATTCTGGAAGTTGTGGGTGGTGCTAGTGCTTTAGAATAATAGGCTACTTTGGAAAATTATTTATATTGTTAATACGTCTGGCATGACTCAGGCGTATTTTTTTTCTTATTTAGGGGTTGCTAAATAATACCAAGTAGTAATTTATCTTTTTCCTCCAATAGATATTTCCTACAAATTATTTTAATACTGCTTATTATTTGTAACATTCTTTTTTCAAATTGGTATAATATATAGCACTAATCACAACAAGTATAAATACTTACTCAAGTTTAACTACTTTCGCATACTACATTTTGTCGTGCGGAATGTGGGTTTTATTGTTTAATTTTTATAAAATAGACTATAGCAATTTTTACTTATATTTATCATAATGATTACAGGTAAAACAAAATTATTAGGAGTCATTGGCTATCCCGTTGAACATTCTTTGTCTCCAGTAATGCACAATGCTGCAATTAAAGCAATAAATAATCAACAAAACTTAATAGATTATGTTTATCTGCCTTTTCCAATTAAACCAGAAAATTTAAAAACAGCTATTGCTGGGTTTTCTGCTATTGGCATTCAGGGTTTTAATATTACTATTCCCCACAAACAAACAATATTACCACTTTTGTCAAAAGTTTCAGACCTTGCTCAAGCAGTGGGGGCAGTTAATACTGTTTATCAAACAGACAAAGGATGGGAGGGAACAAATACAGATGTGGAAGGGTTTCTTTCTCCACTAAAAACTTATAATTGGGATTGGCATCAAAAAGTAGCGTTGATTTTAGGTAATGGTGGTGCATCTCGCGCAGTAGTGGCTGGTTGCGCACAATTGGGTTGTGCAGAAATTCATGTTATTGGTCGGTCTCAAGAAAAGTTAGCTGCTTTTAGGCAAAGTTGGATTAATTCTCCTTTACCAGTAAGTTTAAAGATACATAAGTGGGATGAAATGTCAAGATTAGTTTCACAGGCAGATTTGCTAGTTAATACTACTCCTATTGGAATGTATCCTAATATTGAGCAGTCTCCAATAGATGAGAAAGTGTTCGATCTATTATCACCAGGAGCAATAGTCTATGATTTAATCTATATTCCCAACCCTACTAAATTTCTTCAGCAAGCCCTGGTTAGAGGAGCGATCGCTATTGATGGATTAGAAATGTTGGTTCAACAAGGGGCTGCAGCTTTGGAATTATGGTTACAAAAGTCTGTACCAGTTGATATTATGCGCTATTCTCTACGCCAACATTTAGGCTTGAATGATTAGACCTGTAATATCATGTCCGGTTGAATACTTATTATATAGTTGTGGGAGATGGGGAGATGGGGAGATTGAAGTGTGGATAGAATTATAAACATATACTGTATAACCGGATTCTATATCAGAGTGCGATAGAACTCCGTTCCGCGCTCCGCGTTTTCGGTCCTGAATGTACGCTTTCCATCTCAAGTAGCGTTAACGTGGGTTGTGCACCAGCTAAACAAAAAACTTTCTCCTTCTATTCCTCTTTCTTCTTCTTTCTTCCCTCCTGACTCAGTCCTCCCCCTCCTGGGAGGGAGTTAGGGGTGGGTTGACTCCTGAGTAATTAAGATTAATATCATACACGCGCTTCACCAACGCCGATTATTCTTATCTTTACTTCTTTCCTATCTCCCCTACTCTCCTACTTCCCCCAACTATATAAAACTATATAATAAGTGTTCAACCGGATTTGATATCAGGTTCATCATCCATCTCTGTCAAACACCAACTCGTTCCTTGCTATATAGAACCCATTTGAGATCTATATAATTATGGTAGTCAAGTCTTTTCGCGCATTAATTTTGAGGAAAATTCAGTTGAAGGAGTGTTGAATTTTTTGTATTATCTCTCCCCAAATCTTCCCTCTTAA